>CAMOKZ010000067.1 GCA_946618155.1 uncultured Lachnospiraceae bacterium
CCACCCAGACCGAGCTTGACGCCTACTCCTGCCGCCACGGCCTGGGCTATTCCGTGATCACCGGCGAAAAGAAGGGCGTCCGCGCCGTTCTGGAAGCCTTCGTTCCGATCAATGAAAACTGCGAGATCAACCGTGTCACCCTGACCAACCTGACCGACGCCCCGAAGACCCTGGACCTGTTCAGCTGCGTGGAGTTCTGCCTCTGGAACGCGCAGGACGATTCCACGAACTTCCAGCGCAACTTCTCCACCGGCGAAGTTGAGGTGATCGGCAGCGTGATCTACCACAAGACCGAATACCGCGAGCGCCGCAATCATTACGCGGTCTACGCCGTGAACCGCCCCGTCGAAGGCTTCGACACCTCCAGGGATGAGTTCATCGGCCTCTATAACGGTTTCGCCAATCCCCAGGCTGTGCTGGAAGGTAAGAGTCACAACAGCGTCGCCCACGGCTGGGCGCCCATCGGCAGCCATCACCTGAAGCTCACCCTGCAGCCCGGCGAGAGCGCTTCCAGCATCTTCGTCCTCGGCTACTGCGAGAACCCGAAGGATCAGAAATTCGAGGCGCCGAACGTGATCAACAAAGCGCCGGCGAACCTGCTCCTCGGCAAGTTTAAGACCGACGAACAGGTGGACGCCGCCCTTGCCCAGCTCAAGGCCTACTGGGACGGTCTCCTCTCCACCTACACGGTCAATTCCGCGGACGAAAAGCTCAACCGCGTCGTCAACATCTGGAACCAGTACCAGTGCATGGTCACCTTCAACATGTCCCGCAGCGCCAGCTACTATGAGAGCGGCATGGGCAGGGGCATGGGCTTCCGCGATTCCTGCCAGGATCTTCTGGGCTTTGTCCACATGATCCCGGAAAGGGCCAGGGAGCGCATCATCGATATCGCCAACACCCAGTTCGAGGACGGGTCCACCTATCATCAGTACCAGCCCCTGACCAAGCGCGGCAACGCGGATATCGGCGGCGGCTTCAACGATGACCCGCTCTGGCTGGTTGCCGGCACGGCCGCCTACCTGCGCGAGACCGGCGACTTCAGCATCCTGGATGAGCAGTGCGCCTTCGACAGCGACTTCTCCAAAGCGCAGCCCCTCATGGAGCATCTGCGCAGGAGCTTCAACTACACGGCAGAGCATCTCGGCCCCCACGACCTGCCCCTGATCGGCAGAGCGGACTGGAATGACTGCCTGAACCTGAACTGCTTCTCCGAGGAGCCCGGCGAAAGCTTCCAGATCACCGGCCCCAGCGAGGGCCCGGTCGCCGAGAGCGTTTTCATCGCCGGCATGTTCGTCAAGTACGGCAGGGAATACGCGGATATCTGCCGCGCCCTTGCGGCCCGCGGCAAAGGCGAGGCCCTTCTGGAGGAGGCGCAGCAGGTCACGGAGAAGGTCGACCGCATGATCGCGGCCGTCGAGGACGCAGGCTGGGACGGCGAGTGGTTCGTACGCGCCTATGACGCCTTCTCGAACCCGGTCGGCAGCCACACCTGCGAGGAAGGCCAGATCTACATCGAGCCCCAGGGCATGTGCGTCATGGCCGGCATCGGTCTGGAAAACGGCAAGGCCGAACAGGCGCTGAAGAGCGTAAAGGAACGGCTCGACACGAAGTACGGCATCGTCCTCCTGCAGCCCGCCTACACGAAATACCACGTTGAGCTCGGCGAGATCTCCTCCTATCCGCCCGGATACAAAGAGAACGCCGGTATCTTCTGCCACAACAACCCCTGGATCGCCTGCGCGGAGACCATGGTCGGCCACGGCGACAGGGCCTTCGAGGTCTACACCAAGACCTGCCCGGTCTACCTTGAGGAGATCAGCGAGATCCACCGCACCGAGCCCTACGCCTACTGCCAGATGGTCGCCGGCAAGGACGCCCCGAGCTTCGGCGAAGGCAAGAACAGCTGGCTGACCGGCACGGCCGCATGGACCTTCACCACCATCAGCCAGTACATCCTCGGCATCCAGCCGACGCTGGACGGCCTGCGGCTCGATCCCTGCATCCCCTCTTCCCTGAAGGGATACACCCTCGACCGCACCTACCGCGGCGCGAAGTACCACATCACCGTGGACAACGCGGCAGGCGCCCAGAAGGGCGTGAAGTCCGTCACCGTAGACGGAAAGCCGCTTGACGGCCAGGTCCTTCCGGTCCTTGCCCCGGGCAGCGAATGCAGCGTCGTCGTGACGATGGGCTGAGCATAATTAGAGCGAAATAGTCAAAAAGAGCCCGCCGGCTTGCATGCCGGCGGGCTTTCGTGTATCTCTCTTCGGTTTGTTTCTCTCTTCTGCCAGTCTCTCTTTGGTCCGGCTTACAGGACCTTGTTCAGAAAATCGATGGTCCTGGGTTCCTTCGGCCGGGTGAAGATCTCCTCCGGCGTTCCCTCCTCCACGATGCGCCCGTCGTCCATAAACAGGACGCGGTCCGCCACCTCGCGGGCAAAGCCGATCTCGTGGGTGACGATCATCATCGTCATCCCGTCCGCGGCCAGCTGCTTCATGACCTGCAGCACCTCCCCGACCATCTCCGGATCGAGGGCACTGGTCGGCTCGTCAAAGAGCATGATATCCGGGTTCATGCACAGCGCCCGGGCGATCGCCACCCTCTGCTTCTGTCCGCCGGAGAGCTGGGCCGGATAGGAAAGGATCTTATCCTCAAGACCGACCTTGCGCAGCATCTGCAGCGCGCGGTCCTGTGCCTCGCTCACCGTTGTCTTTTTCAGGTCCACCGGCGCAAGCGTCAGGTTGCGCAGCACGTTCATGTTCGCAAACAGGTTAAAGTGCTGGAAGACCATGCCGACGCGCTCCCGCAGCTGATTGATGTCGGTCCTGTGGTCCGCGATATCCACCCCGTCCACGACGATCTGCCCGCCCTCGAAGGTCTCGAGCCGGTTGATGCACCGCAGGAACGTGGATTTTCCGCTGCCGGAGGGGCCGATGATGACCACCACCTCGCCCTCCGTCACCTCTGTGGAGATTCCCTTCAGCACTTCGAGCTCCCCGAAGTTCTTTCTCAGATTCGTGATCCGGATCTTGCAGCGCTTATCTCTCTCTGCCACGGCTCAGCCTCCTCTCCACGATCTTGGCGACCCTCGAGAGGATCGTGATGACGATGAGGTACATGACGGCGACAATGCCCCAGGTCTGGAAGGACATGAAGGTATTGGCGACCACGTTCTTCGCCGTGTTGACCAGCTCCGGAAACCCGATGGCCGACAGGATGGAGGTATCCTTCAGCGTGATGATGAACTGGTTGATGATGCTCGGGATCATGGTGCGGATGGCCTGCGGCAGGATGACCCGCTGCATCGCCCTCCACCAGGGAAGCCCGAGGCTCCTGGCCGCCTCCATCTGCCCGACGTCCACCGACTGGATGCCGGCGCGGATGATCTCCGCCATGTAGGCGCCGCAGTTGAGGGCCAGGCAGATCGTGCCGGCCTGCAGGGCGCTGAGCGTGACGGGAATATGCAGGATGTTGTTCGCTGCGTAAGGCACGCCGAAAAAGATGAAATACGCAAGGACGAGCAGCGGCACGCCGCGGATCACATCCACGAAGATCTGCGCGATCACGTTGCAGGCCTTATTCCTCACGACACTCAGCAGGCCGAAGAACATGCCCAGAACAGACGCGAACACCAGCCCCAGCAGGGCAAGCAGAAGCGTCTGCCCCATCGCGGCAAGCAGAAGACTTCCATATCCGCTGATTATCCTTGCCATAGTTCCTCCTTACCATTCCGGATCCGTTTCCGAAGATCTCTCTTATTCCGCCTCGGTCGCTGCTTCGGCTTCCTCTTCCGTTCCCAGATACTTCGCGAGGATCTCGTCGTAGACGCCGTTTTCCATGATGTTTGCGAGACCGGCGTTGAACTTCTCCAGCAGGGCTGCTTCCTTGTCGGAAAGCGTGCCGTCCTCATCCGCGAATACGGCAAGGCCGTAGGGCGCGCCTTCGTTCTCGGTCCCCTCCACGATCTGCAGGGGAAGGGCTCCGTCCTTGATGGAGGAAGCCATGATCGGCGTATCCTCAAAGCAGGCCACGACCTGGCCGCCCATGACTGCCTGGTACATGGTCGGGGAATCCTCAAAATAGGTCACGGTGAAGCCGTACTCTTCCATCAGGCTCTCCGCGTAGGCCGCGCCCTGCGTGCCGGTCTTGACGCCGACCTGTTTTCCCTCAAGATCCGCAAAACCTGCGATATCGGAGCCCGCCTGTACGGTCATGGACTGCGTCGCGTTGTAGTATCCGTCCGAGAAGACCCAGCCGCTCGCCTTGCGCTCGTCCGTGATGGAAGCGCCCGCGATCATACCGTCAGCCTGTCCGGCCTGGCAGGCCGCGATGGAAGAATCCCAGCCGAGGCTGTTGAGCGTGTAGGTAAAGCCCTGGTCTTCGGCGACCGCCGCCAGGATATCCACGTCGATGCCGACGAAATTGCCGCTGGCGTCGGTGTACTCAAACGGCTTGAAGACGGTATCCGTCGCAACAACAAAACCGGTCTCCTCAGCGGAAACTGCCATTGCCGTCATCATGCAGGCCATCGCCGCGATCGTAAGCAGAGCTGTTTTTCTCATCTGTTTGTCCTCCTTCTTTATTGTAGAGCATTAATCCTTTACCCGTTTACCCCGGTAAAGCATACCGGGTAAAAAGGCGGGACGCAGGCCAAGGACCCGCGCCCCTAATTCCGCATGGTATTTTATCACATCACCTATCCGGTGTCAATGTCTTTGCTCTGCAGCACGGAAACGGTTCCTGCTCTTCTTCTCCGCAGGCTTTTCCGCGATCTCGCCGGCCTTTGTCAGCGCGTTTCTCGTCAGCAGCGGGCCGACCAGCTCATAGATCAGGACGCCCATCAGCGTGACATTGCGGATGAGTCCGCCCTCCGCTTCGCCCAGCGCCATCGCTTCATTGCACATGCCAAGCGCAACGCCGGCCTGAGGCAGAAGCGCGATGCCGAGGTATTTGCGGACGTTTTCGCCGCATCCGGCCGCCCTGCTGCTCTCCCGGGCGCCAAAATACTTGCCCAGGGACCTGGCCGCGATATAGACGATGCCGATCACCACATACTGGGGATGACGGAAAACGCCAAGCTCCAGCGCGGCGCCGCTGATCACGAAGAACAGGGCGTTCAGGGGCGACGTCCACTTTTCCGCCCTCGTCATGATATCCGAGGAGAATTCACTCACATTGCAGAATACAGTGCCCATCATCATGCAGACGAGCAGCGTCGAGGAGGAGAACTTCACGGGCCCTGCCGGAATCTCCACCCGGGAAAGGGCGATCGTCAGGAAGACGAAGGAGATCGTCATGGACAGACGGTTCGTGTTCGAGTAGAACAGCTTTTCCACCCAGGAAAGCACAAAGCCGAGCGCACCGCCGAGAATCACGGAACAGATGATCTCCAGAAGCGGATCCACCGCGATGGAGTACACATCAAGGCTTCCGCCGAGCATGGCCCGCGCGATGCCGAAGGAAACGGAGAAAACGATCAGGCCTACTGCATCGTCCAGTGCGACGATCGGCAGCAGCAGGCTCGTGACCGGTCCCTTTGCCTTATACTGGCGCACGACCATCAGGGTTGCCGCAGGCGCAGTCGCGGAGGCGATGGCGCCGAGGGTGATCACCGCCGGAAGCGGCAGGATCTCCGGTCCCAGGTTGCGGTACAGGACATACAGGGCAAGATCCACAAAAACTGTGGCCGTCACAGCCTGGAGAATACCGACGATCACCGCTGCCCGGCCGGTGTGGCGAAGCTCCTTGAGCCTGAACTCACTGCCGATGGAGAAGGCAATGAAGCCCAGCGCCGTATCATTGATCAGGCTGACCGCCTCCACATCGGCCATGGTGTTGAAACCCAGCCCCGGGACGCCGAGCCTGCCCAGGCCGTAGGGGCCGATCAGAAGACCGGCGATCAGAAAAGCCGTTACATCCGGGAAATTAAATCCCGCCTTTTTAAATACACGCGTCAGCATCAGCCCCGAAAACAGGGCGATTGCGATCGACAAAAAGATATTCATTCTTTCGTCACCTCTTCTTTTCTTTTTCTCTCTGCCAAAGCGTGATTATAGACCCGCGGCAGGGAAAAAGCAAGGGAAAAGGTAACGGTTTCTTTCTATTCACATCTTTTCCAGCACCTCTGCGATGTCCTCCCTGCGCAGGGTGAAGGCGGAGGCTCCCCTGTGCTCCGCGCAGACCGTGCCTGCCGCGCAGCCGAAGCGCACGGCCTCCTCGGTGGACGCTCCCTCCAGGACAGCGCTGATGTAGGCCGCCGACATGCAGTCGCCGCAGCCCGTGGTATCCACCGCCCGGGTCTTTGCCGCCGCCACCTTTCCGGTGAAGGTCTCAGAGAGGACGTAGGCTCCCTCCTCCCCGCACTTGATCACGGCGGTGCCCACGCCCCGCGCCCGCAGGGCGAAGGCGGCCTCCTCAGCCGACTTAGTCCCCGTCAGATGCAGTACGTCGTAAAGACTGGGCAGGAAATGGTCGATCTGATCCAGAATGGGCAGGGCCGAAGCCATGTCGTCGCTGCCCGCGCACAGGTCGCCGAAAACGGGGATTCCCCGCTCCCTGGCCTTCTGCAGGAATTCCCGCATCCCATCAGCTTCTAAGACCGGCATGGTCAGAAGGCTGGCGAGGGAGACGGCGTCGCACCCGTCAAGCAGGCTCTCCGGCAGATGCTCCTTCGCTATCCCGCGGTGCGCCCCGGGTACGGAGAAGATGAATCTCTGCCCCTCCTGATTGATCAGGATGACCGAGGTTCCCGTTTTCCTGTCCGGCAGGGTGACCATGTGTCCGGTATCCACCCCGCGGGCCGAGAGCATCGTGCGGATCGTCTCCGCGTTCAGGTCATCCCCCACACAGGAGACCAGCACAGGCTCATGTCCGAGGGCAGCCAGATGAATGCACTGGTTGGCGGCGTCCCCGCCCGTTCCCGGCGTCACATCGCTGATCCACTGTTTCTCCCGCCAGGTGTCGCTCTTTCCCACCGGCGAGGCCGCGATATCGAGCACGGCAGCTCCAATTACCAGAACTCTCATCTTCCTTATACCCTTTCCTGACTAAGCAGCGAGGTATCCCACTCCCCTTCCTCGTAGGAGCGGTTCACCTGCACGATCATCTCTTCAAATCCCTCCTGGGAAAACGGGAAGGAAAAAACCTGTATCTTCTCCCTGGGCGTATGCTCCATGGCGTACGGGCCCGGGAACACATACAGGGCAAGCTTATCCTCTTCTTTTCTCACACAGTACCGCATGCCCCGGTGGCTGCCGTGGAACGGCGCCTTCGCGAGGTAGGTCAGCGGCAGAACATCTCTGAACATCCGAACTCTCCTCCCGGCCGGCTTGCCTTAAGCCGGCAGTATTTTCCGTCTTTGCAGACAACCACATTATAATATAGCCTTCCCGAAAAAAAAACCAGTTGATTTCCCGCGCAAATCGGCTATAGTATTAAGAAGCAAAATACACCGGCCAAACAGAAAGGAATGAACGAATGAAACCGATCAGGGAAGGTAAGGTACGGGAGATCTACGATAACGGCGAAAGCCTGATCATGGTCGCGACCGACCGCATCAGCTGCTTTGACGTTGTCCTGCACAACACTGTAACCGGAAAAGGCGCCGTGCTCACGCAGATGTCCCGCTTCTGGTTCGACATGACAAAGGATATTGTCCCGAACCACATGATCTCCACCGATACAGCGGATATGCCGGAATTTTTCCGCACGCCGGAATTTGAAGGCCGCAGCATGCTCTGCCGCAAGCTTCAGATGCTTCCGGTCGAGTGCATCGTCCGCGGCTACATCACCGGCAGCGGCTGGGCCTCCTACCAGAAAAACGGCACGGTCTGCGGAATCAGCCTTCCGGCCGGACTTCGCGAATCCGAGAAGCTCCCCGAGGCGATCTACACGCCCTCCACGAAGGCCGAGATCGGCGATCACGACGAAAACATCTCCTACGAGCAGAGCATCGTCCATCTGGAGAAGGAATTCCCCGGAAGAGGCGAAGAATACGCCGCAAAGCTGCGCGACTGCACCCTTGCCCTTTACCGCAAGTGCGCGGACTACGCCCTGGAGCGCGGGATCATCATCGCGGACACGAAATTCGAGTTCGGCCTCGATGAGGACGGCAACATCGTGCTGGCGGATGAGATGCTCACCCCGGACAGCTCCCGCTTCTGGCCCCTGGAAGGCTACGAGGCCGGCAAGCCCCAGCCCTCCTTCGACAAGCAGTTCGCGCGCGACTGGCTGAAAGCCAATCCGGGCAACGACTGGACCCTTCCGCAGGATATCGTGGACAAGACCATCGAAAAATATCAGCAGGCTTTCGCGTTGCTGACCGGCAAGCCTCTGATGGCATAGTTTAATATAACACGCAGGAGACCGGCGCGTTTGCGCCGGTCTCCTGTCTGTCTTTACTGCATTCTGCTTCTGTACGCCTCAAATGCCGGCTGGGCGGCCTGTCCACGCCGGTTTATTCTGTCAAAAGATCTTTCCCGCAATCAGCGCGCCTGCAATGACCACAACGATACACAGCAGGTACAGCGGCCAGTCTTTCGGATTGTCCTTTTTATTCATCCGGGTTCTCCTCTGATTCTTCTTCTGCGGCAGGCTCTGCGGGCGTTTCCGTCAGCGCAGGCTGTGCCTCTCCTGCGTCTTCTTCAGACGCTTCGCCGGCCTCTTCACCGGCAGTGCCGCCAGTCTCACCGGCCTCGCCGGTTTCACCGGCTTCTTCCCCTTCACCCTCGCCGAGGGCTTCCAGGACCTTCAGGGCTTCCCCGGTGATCTCCTCGATCTCCTCCGCCTTCCGGGCGGCCTCCTGCTCAGCCTCTTCCTGGGCTTTGCGGATATCCTGCAGAAGGTCCTCGGGATCGATCAGCTTGATCTGCTCGCTGGTGGGATGCTCGATCAGGGCCACGCGGGACGCCTGGTTGGTGATGATCGTCTCAAAGAGGTTGCGGACCTCTCTCGCGTTCGCGAAGTTCTCCCCCTTGTTCTCCACCATGGACGTGATCGTCTCGAGCACGACCTTCCTCGCCTCATCGCTGAGGACATAGTCGTACTTTTTGCAGTTGAGCTCGAAGATGCCCATCAGCTCTTCCACGGTATAGTCCGGGAACTCCATGTACTTGTTGAAGCGGGATTTCAGGCCGGGATTGCTGTTGATGAAGTTCTTCATCAGCTCCGTGTAGCCTGCGACGATGACGACCAGGTTCTTCCGGTTGTCCTCCATCGCCTTCAGGATGGTATCGATCGCCTCCTGGCCGAAGTCTCCGCCCTCCTTCGCGAGGGTGTAGGCCTCATCGATAAAGAGGATTCCGCCGAGGGCCTCCTGGCACTTTTCCTGGGTCTTGATCGCAGTCTGGCCGATATAGCCGGCCACCAGACCGGAGCGGTCCACCTCGATCAGCTGTCCGCCGGAGAGGATGCCGATCTCCTTGTAGATCTTGGCCAGGATGCGGGCCACCGTGGTCTTGCCCGTACCGGGATTGCCGGAAAAGACAAGGTGCAGGGAGACCGGGGCGGATTTAAGGCCCTGGTCCTCGCGCAGCTTCTGCATCTTCATCAGGTTGACCAGCTCCTTGACGTCCTCTTTGATCGTCGTCAGGCCGATCAGCTCGTCAAGCTGCTCCATGCCGGAAGGCTCATCCTCCGCCGCAGCCGCTCCCTCAGGCGCGGCCTGGGCGCCCTCCTG
>CAMOKZ010000068.1 GCA_946618155.1 uncultured Lachnospiraceae bacterium
CGGCGCGCCGGATCAACCTGGTGGTGCCGTCCTCGCACAGCAGCACCTCGGCGGAGCGCAGCTTGCCGTTGTAGTTGTATCCCATGGAGAATCCGTGGGCGCCGGTGTCATGGATGATCAGCAGATCGCCGCGCCGCACCTCGGGCAGCATGCGGTCGATCGCGAACTTGTCGTTGTTCTCGCAAAGCGACCCCGCCACGTCATAAAGGTGGTCGCAGGGCGCATCCTCCTTGCCCGAGACCGTGATGTGGTGATAGGCGCCGTACATGGCGGGACGCATCAGGTTCACCGCGCAGGCGTCCACCCCGATGTACTCCTTGTAGATGTGCTTCTCGTTGACCGCCCGCGTTACGAGGCACCCGTAGGGGCCCGTCATATAGCGGCCGAGCTCCGTGAAGATCGCGACGTCATCCATGCCCGCCGGGACAAGGATCTGCTCGTAGACAGCGCGCACGCCCTCCCCCACTGCGGCGATGTCGATCGGCTCCTGATCCGGCTTGTAGGGGATCCCGATGCCGCCGGAGAGATTGATGAAGCTGATGTGGACGCCGGTCTCATTGTGCAGCTCCACCGCAAGCTCAAACAGGATGCCGGCGAGCTTCGGATAATACTCCTCGGTCACCGTATTGCTGGCGAGGAACGCGTGAATGCCGAAGTGCTTCACGCCTTTGCCCTTGAGGATGCGGAACGCCTCCGCGATCTGGTCCCTGGTCATGCCGTACTTGGCGTCCCCGGGGTTGTCCATGATCCCGTTGCTCATCTGGAAGACGCCGCCCGGATTAAAGCGGCAGCACATGGTCTCGGGGAAGCTGCCCAGAGCCGCCTCGGCCTTCTCGATCTGCGTGATGTCGTCCAGGTTGATGTAGCCGCCCAGGTCTCTTGCCTTGACGTACTCTTCTTCCGGCGTGTCGTTGGAGGAGAACATGATGCCCGTGCCCGTCACGCCCACCGCTTCGGACAGCATCAGCTCGGTCATCGAGGAACAGTCACAGCCGCAGCCCTCATCCCTGAGGATCTGCAGGATAAACGGGTTCGGTTCCGCCTTGACGGCGAAGTACTCGCGAAAGCCCTTGTTCCAGGAAAACGCGGCGGCAAGCCTGCGGGCGTTCTCCCGCATTCCCTTCTCATCATAGAGGTGGAACGGGGTCGGATATTTCGCGGTAATCTCTTCAAGCTGCTCTCTGGTGACGAACGGTTTCTTCATGTGCTTCTCCTTCCTTGAATCTCGTCAGGAAGCGCCTGTGGTGAACAGCCCGCTCACTCTGCCGGATAGGTCTGTCAGATGGTTGTACTGCAGGATCTGGTACGCGGTGAGCATCTCGCCCCCCACGCCTTCCCTGTCTGAGATTTCGTGGTACCGGCCATCCTCTCCGATCCAGCAGCCGGCGCAGATCACGGGTACCTTCCCGCGCAGCCTGAGCAGAAAC
This sequence comes from uncultured Lachnospiraceae bacterium, assembly GCA_946618155.1. Lineage (GTDB taxonomy): Bacteria > Bacillota > Clostridia > Lachnospirales > Lachnospiraceae > CAMOKZ01. The sequence goes on from CAMOKZ010000068.1 coordinate 1,428, forward strand.
TCCTGGTAAGGACTGATGGAAAGTCCTGCCTGCCGCATCAGCCAGGCAGACAGGTAGTTGACGCTGCAAAGGTCCATGTCCGGATCGGTCTCCATCCCGAAATTATTCCACACAACATAGGGCACAAGATAGGACCGCTGCCGCTCCTGGAGGGAGACCTCCGGATCGTATCCCGTGATTCTTGAGATCGCGTTGGTAATATAGTCAGAGGGCTCATGGTCCCCGAACATGACGATGATGGTCGGATCTTTCTGACCGGCAAAATAATTGGTCAGCTGCTCGAAGGCCGTGTCCGACGCCTTGATGAGGGTAAGGTATTTTTCCGCGGCGCGCGTGCTCGTCAGCTCTCCCGCGCCCACCAGGTCGATGGTGGCGGAAAAGCCGGGATAATCCTTGCTGTACCCGCCGTGATTCTGCATGGTCACCTCAAAGATGAACTGCGGACCGCCGTCCCGCTTTGCCTCGTAGGTGTCGACGATCTTGTCGAAGGCGGAAAGGTCGCTCACATAGCCGCGCATCAGGACCGGGCTCTTGAAGGAATTGATGTCCAGGAATTCCTGAAAGCCCAGAAGATCGTAGACCCGGTCTCTCTCCCATCCTGTCGCCAGGTAGGGATGGATGGCGGTGGTCTGGTAGCCCTGCTCCAGCAGGCCGCTGACCAGCCCCGGGACCTCGTCGTGGATATACTGCTGATAGACCACGCTGCCCTCCGGGAGGAAGGCCATGGTATCGCCGCTCAGGAACTCATACTCCGTGTTCGCGGTATCCCCGCCCTTGACGGATACCATCAGGTGGCCCGCCGTATAGTCGCCGCTCTCCATCAGGGAGCGGAAATAGGGCATCGGATCCTCGCTGACCGGAAGGTCCCCGAGCACGGTAAGATCCGAGAAGGCCTCGTTCATGACCACGATGATATTCGGCTTGACGGCTGAACCGGCAGATGCCGTACTGCTGGCAGCTGATGCCGTGCCGGTCCCCCCGACCGTCTCCTCAATGATCTCGCTTGCCCGCTCGGGCGAATAGCCATCCGGCTTTTCTACGTTAATCAGGTAAAGGCTTCCCACAAAGGTCGCCACAAAGCCGTTGTTGCGGCAGCGCACTTTGGGGGTAAACAGCGTCTCGTCCATGCCGAGCCAGTCCCGGAAGCTCTGCTTCTGCAGCATGAAGCCGCACAGAACAAGCGCCGCCGCGCACACCGCGCCGGCGATCAGCCGCACCGGGAGCCTGCCCGGGCGGATTCCCAGGAATGCCGCGGCCAGAATGAGCAGGGCAAACCCGAGCAGGATCAGGACAAAGGAGCTCGTGACGCTCCAGGTATACCCTCCCGCCACGGAAACAGCCGTCCGCACAGAGAAGATATCCCAGGGTACGACGGGGGCGCCGCGGAATTCCATGACAAAATAATTGACGGCGCCGACAAAGACGGTAAACAGGTGGCAGATGATGAACCCTGCCCTGAAGCTGCCGATGAAAAAGGAGACGGCAAAGTACAGGGTATAGAACAGGACCGCATTGACCGCCAGCATGGACGGATACATCCGGAACGGATCAAATGACATCCACTGCTGGAGCCAGAGGGAAAGAAACGGGGAAACGGCCAGCACGATGATGCTGACCGGAAGCGGCAGACGAAACGGTCTTCTTCCGGATCCGGTCTTCTCTTCCCGGCCTTCGCCGGGAGCTGTTTGCGGCATTGAACTTCATCCCTTTCTTATTATCTGATCTGATGTTACGTTCTTATGGCCTTTTGATGTGCTCATGGGAAAACAGGTGATCCTGGCAGTATTCGTAGCTGCCATCGCACTTTGAGCAGTACCGGAACTCCAGTCCCGGCGCGTCAAGCTCGGTCCTTCCGCAGACCGCGCAGCGGTGCATGGGGCCGTGTCCGGCGGGCTTGGCCTCCTCCACTTTCTTTTTGTAGGTCTGCCTGCGGTGGATCTCCTTTGGGGAAACGCGGCGCATATCCCTGGTCAGCAGGAAATAGATGATGAAATTGAGCAGGGAGGACAGAATAACGATCCTCTGCGCCCAGTTCCCCTGCACGAACTCGATCAGGATGAAAACGCCGTAGAGCAGGCCCATCCATTTCATCTTAATCGGAATGACAAAGTACAGCAGCACCTGCATGTCCGGATAGCTCAGCGCGAAGGCGAGGAAGATGGACATGTTGATGTAGTAGGTCGAGAACATCACGCCGAAGCCTGCCGCACCGGTGATCGCGTAAAGCAGGAAGGCGCCGAGAATGGTGAACAGGATGCCGCCGAAGATATACAGGTTAAAGCGGAAGGCACCCCAGGTGCGCTCCAGCGTCTTGCCGATGGAATAATAGAAAAACAGCATGATGATGGTGAAGATCCCCAGGCTGCTCGGCGGAATGACCACCCAGGAAAGCAGTCTCCATACCTGCCCGTGCAGGATGTAGTAGGGCTCCAGGGTCAGATAAGCCAGAATGCGCGGGCTGATCAGATAGAACATGTAGCCGGCCACATAGAGCGCGATCATGATGGCGGGGAGGTTCTGCACCGCGTACCTGCCGTATTTTCGCTCAAGATCTCGGATAAATTTCATAACGGTTCCTTTCCGGGGCATTGCCCCGATTTTTTCCTAGTGCATAATTATAATTTTTCCGCCGGTTTTTGTCAATTGCGCGAACGGGATACAGGAAGTATAATGCAACTAACGCGTTCCTATTCACGGCCTGCGGAAACAGGCCCGTGGGCAGGTAATAATCTCATCCGCAGACAGGAGGAACAGTATGGCCGGATCAAGCTTTGGTACCCTTTTTCGCATCACCACCTGGGGAGAATCCCACGGGGAAGGCGTCGGCGTCGTGATCGACGGCGTGCCGGCCGGCCTCCCTCTTGAGCAGGCGCAGATCCAGGCCTACCTGGACCGCAGAAAGCCCGGGCAGAGCAAGTATACCACCGCCCGCAGCGAGGCGGACAGGGCCCATATCCTCTCCGGCATCTTTGAGGGAAAGACTACAGGAACGCCGATCAGCATCGCTGTCTACAATGAGGATCAGCGCTCCCGGGACTATACCGCCATCGCCTCCTGTTTCCGTCCTGGACATGCGGACTTTACCTTTGCGCGCAAGTACGGTTTCCGGGATTACCGGGGCGGCGGCCGCTCCTCCGGCCGCGAGACCATCGGCCGCACCGCCGGCGGCGCCGTGGCGGCAGCTGTGCTGGGCCAGCTGGGGATCACCCTCACAGCCTACGCTTCCTCCATCGGCCCCGTCACCTGCGATCCGGCCCGTTTTGACCGGGACCGCATTGCGGCAAGCCCCCTTTGCATGCCCGATGAAGCGGCGGAGCGGGAAGCTCTCGCCTTTCTCGATGACTGTATCAAAGAAAAGACCTCGGCCGGCGGCACGATAGAGTGCCGGATCGAGGGTCTGCCCGCCGGCATCGGCGAGCCGGTCTTTGACAAGCTGGACGCCCAGCTGGGCAAGGCACTCTTCTCCATCGGCGCCGTCAAATCCGTGGAGATCGGGGATGGCATCGCCGCCTCCCGCGCCCTTGGCCATGAGAACAACGATACCTATCAAAAAGGCCCTGACGGGAGACCCGTCAAGGCCAGCAATCACGCCGGGGGTATCTACGGCGGCATCAGCGACGGAAGCACGGTCCTGGTCCGCGCCGGGATAAAGCCCACGCCCTCCATCGCAAGGCCGCAGGAAATGCTCCTTCAGGACGGCACCACGGGCGTCGTCACCATCGGCGGCCGGCACGACCCGGTCATCGTTCCCCGCGCCGTTGTCGTCGTCGAGGCTATGTGCGCCGTTACCGTGCTCGACCTTCTTCTGCAGAACGCCTCCGCCACCATGGATAATCTGCGCAGGATCTACCCGAAAAAGGACTGATCAGCTCTGCGGACTGCGCGTCTTCGTGATCACGATACAGTTGGGCGTCTCCACCGGAAGCTGGGGCCCGTTCATGATGAGCGTGCCCTTCTCATAGTCGATCGTGAAGAAGCGCAGGTAGTTGGAGTCGTGACAGAGGACCACCATGGTCCTGCCGTCGGGCAGGATGCCGATGTCCTTGGGATAGCCGCCGCTGATCGGCAGAATGCAGATTCTCTCCAGCATGCCGCTTTCCTGATCGACCCGGAAGACCCCGCAGGTATTCTCCCCCGCGCTCGAGCAGTAGAGGTACCTGCCGTCCCCGGACAGGCGCAGGCTGCAGCTGGCGCTGCTCACATCCTCTGCGTCCATGATGCTGCTGATCTCCTGGATCTTCTCAAAATGCGGCCCCTTGCCGCTCTCATCAAAGGCGTAGACGATGACCTTATTCGACAGTTCAAAATTCATGTAGGCGAAGCGGCCGTCCGGGCTGAAGGCCATCCAGCGCGGCGCTGTGTCGAGACCGCAGTGCAGGATGTCGTACAGACTCAGCTTTCCGGTGGTCCCGCTCAGCCGGTAGATCTTGACCTGGTCGAGGCCGTTGTCCACCGCGCAGACATAGCGTCCGTTCGGCGTCGGGATGACGCAGCTCACATGCGGGCGGTAATTGCGCTCCGCGATGCTGCCGATTCCCTGATGGAAAATGCCGCAGCGCACGCCGCCCAGCGTCCCGTCCTCCCTCGTTTCCAGCACTGTCACTTTTCCGTCGTGGTATCCGCCCACGTACAGGTAGCGGCCGTCCGGGTCCACGGAAAGATAGCAGCCGCGCATCCCTTCTATCCCCACCTTATTGAGGGGCGTCAGGTCCCCGTTGTCTTCGATCCGCAGCACTTCAACGCCCTCATCCGCGATGGAATAGAGATACTTCCCGTTGGCGGAGATCGTCATGTAGGAGGCGTTGTGCACCGGGACCACGGTGCGCTCCTTCATCCTGCCGGCCGCGGTGTCCACATCGTAGACGTGGATGCCGATGCTGCTGCCGTGGGTGTAGGTTCCGACATAGGCTACATAGTTGTCACAGCTCGTAGAGTTCCCCATATTTCTCCTCCAGATAGTTCAGAAAATCCTCCGGGGTCAGTTCCCGACCCGTAATGTCCCTGATCCATTCCCGCGGCGCAAGCACGTCCGCCTTCGCGTACACGTGCGCCGTCATCCAGCTGCCGATCGGGGCAAGGTTTCCGCTGCGGATGAGCGCATCCGTGTCCAGATCCTGCTTCATCCGGTTATAGTACATGGCGTTGTAGATATTGCCGAGGGCGTAGCTCGGGAAATAGCCGAACCCGTCCGTCCAGTGGACGTCCTGCAGCACGCCCTCCCGGTCATTCGCGGGGCGAATGCCCAGGTATTTCTCATACAGGCTGTTCCAGACCTCCGGGATCTGCGCGGTTCCGATGCGGCCGGCGATCATCTGCTTCTCGATCTCGTACCGGATGATCACATGCAGCGTGTAGGTCAGCTCGTCCGCCTCGGTGCGGATCAGCGTAGGCCCGGCCACATTCATCCCCTCGTAGAACTCCCGGGCGGAGACATCCGCCATCGCCTCCCCGAAGAGCTCTTTCGTCTTCGGATAGATGAGGTCGGTAAAGGCCTTTGAGCGCCCGATCACGTTCTCATAGAACCGGGATACCGATTCGTGCTGTCCGCCGGTCTTGCCCAGGGTCAGAAAATAGTCGTGGCTCTCCCGGGGCTGGTTCTGCTCAAACAGGGCGTGGCCGCCCTCATGCATGACCGAGAACATGTTGGAGGAAAAGCAGTCCGGATAATAGTGGGTCGTCAGCCGCACGTCCCGCCGGGAGATCCCGTCCGTGAAGGGATGCTCCGCCGTGGAGAGCGCGCCGTGGGAAAGGTCGAACCCGATCAGGCCGAGCAGATAATAGGACATCTCCTGCTGGGCGTGAAGGGGAACAGGGCGGGAAAGGAAATCCGTGCGGATCTTCTTTTTGCTCGCCGTGACCTTTCTGAGCAGCGGCACCAGGCGCTCCGTGCAGACGCCGAAGATCTCGTCGAGGTCCGCGCAGCTCATCCCGCGCTCATGCTCATCCAGCATGATGTCGTAGGGATCGGCCCCCTCCGGGCCGCGAAGCGCTGCCATGCGGCTGCTCTCTTTGATCATCTTTTCCAGGGAATCCGCAAAGAGCGGATACTTCGCCTCCTCCTTGGCCCTCAGCCAGTCCGCGAATGCCCTGCCGGAGAGTCTTGCGTACTCCTCCGCCATCTGCGGCGTGATCTTCTCCTCCCGGGTGATCTGGAGGTGCCAGAGCTTCACCATATCCCGGTCCGGACCCTCGGGGAAATCCGCCCCGCTCTCCAGCGCGTCATAGAGGCGATGGAAGGCGGCGGTAAAGTCCGCGGACTTTCTGATCTCGAAGACCTTGCCCTCAAGGAAGGCGGCCAGCTCCCCCTTCTCCTCCACTGCCCCCGGCGGACAGATGGTCTCCCGGTCAAAATTGACGATATGCCATGCGTGCTCATACACCTCAGCGGCCCGCAGGGTCTTCTTTACCAGTTCCAGATCTTCCCTGATCTGCTCGCTTATCATACTCTCCCTGTTCTCCTTTCCCGGCAGGCGCAGGCGCCTGTCAGCAAACTGTCTGCGGATCGCTCCGCTCTTTGCTCATCATATCATAACCGGCGAAATCATGCTATACTGGACTGAAGGTATCGCGGCCTGTGATGTGTATGTGGAGAGCCGCGCAATCGTATCCCCAAGGAGGTTCCTATGCTGCGCATCTTTTCCTACCGGGCGGACGGCGGCGCCGCAGGGCAGTCCGTCGGCGCCTTCCTGCGCGCCCTGGGCTTTTCCCACCGCACCCTCGCCAGAATAAAACGCCTTCCCGGCGGCATCACGCTGGGCGGAGAGAGCGTCCCGGCCAGCGCCCTCCTGCACGAGGGGGACCTGCTTACGGTGCGCCTGGAGGAGGGTACCTCTCCCGGCGTGGAGGAATGGGATCACCCCCTGGACATTCTCTATGAAGACGAGGATATCCTGGTCATCAATAAGCCCGCGGGTATCCCCGCTCCCCCTTCCGCCGGCCACCGGACAGTCTGCATGGCCGGCGCCGTCCTGCACCATTATGCCCGGCAGGGCGTCCCCTTTACCGTGCGCCTCGTCAGCCGCCTTGACGCGGATACCAGCGGCGCGCTGCTCATCGCGAAAAACATGCACGCCGCGTCGCTCCTGGGGGATATGCAGAAAAGCCACCGGATCGGCAAGCTCTACCTGGGCTTTGCCGAGGGGAAGATCGCGGAGCCGGCGCTGATCAGCGCCCCCATTGCCAGGCAGGAGGGCTCCGCCCTGGCGCGCTGCGTCGATCCCGCCGCGGGCGAGGAGGCCATGACCTTTCTCTCCCCCCTGTGCTATGACGCGGAAACGGACCTTACCCTGGTGCGCTTCCGCCTCCTGACCGGCCGCACCCACCAGATCCGCGTGCACATGCAGTACCTCGGTCATCCCCTCACCGGCGATTTCCTCTATCCGTCGCGCAGGGACCGGATCGCCAGGCAGGCGCTGCACGCCGCCGCCCTCTCCTTTGTGCATCCGGTCAAAAAAGAAGCGGTGCAGATCTATGCACCGCTTCCTGATGATCTGCGGGCGCTCCTGCCCGCAGGCGTTTCTTCTGATGTCCGCGCCCTTCTGGGCGGCGGGGATCCGTCAGCGGATCCGTTCCGGGAAACCGACCTTCTTCTGGACCTTGCGCAGGGTCTTTGAGGACGCCCACGCCGCCTTCTCCGCGTTGTTTTTGATCACGGAGTCGATATAGGCCTTGTCCTTCTCCAGTTCCTTCACTCTTGCCTGCAGCGGGGAAAGGACGGCGACCACCGCCTCCGCCACCGCGTCCTTCAGCTGGCCGTAGCCGCAGCCGTCGAACTCGCGAACGGCCTCGTCCGGCGTCTTGCCGGCGCAGGCACAGTAGATATCCAGCAGGTTCTTCACGCCCGGCTGCTCGTCGCGGTAGAGAATGACCGCCTCGGAATCCGTGACGGCACGTTTGCATTTGCGGCGGATGGTGTCCGGATCGTCCATCAGGTAGATGCTGGCATTCGGGTTCTCATCGGACTTGCTCATCTTCTTCGCCGGATCCTGCAGGCTCATGATCTTCGCGCCGACCTTGCCGATATAGGCCTCCGGCACCGTGAACACATCCCCGTAGATCGCGTTGAAGCGCTGGGCGATGTCCCTGGTCAGCTCCAGGTGCTGCATCTGGTCGATGCCCACCGGCACCACGTCCGCCTGGTAGAGGAGGATATCCGCCGCCATCAGCACCGGGTAGGTGAACAG
>CAMOKZ010000069.1 GCA_946618155.1 uncultured Lachnospiraceae bacterium
AACGACCTGCACCCTTTCCAGGGGTGTCCCTTCGGCCAGCTTGGGTACTTCTCCGTACATGCCCGAATAACAATGTTATTTGGTTTTCTGCTCTCCCGGGACCGCGAAGACCGCGAAAACGGAGAGGGTGGGATTCGAACCCACGCGCCCTTTCGGACAAACGGTTTTCAAGACCGCCTCGTTATGACCGCTTCGATACCTCTCCAAAAGAGCGCTCCCGACCAGAGCAAAACTTATTTTACAGTCAAAACCCGGTTATGTCAACAAGGATTTTCATTTTCGTGTCCCCTATCCGCTTTTCCAACAATATCTTGTGGAATTAGAGAAACGCCCCTGCCACCGCAAGGTCTTCCGGCGTGGTGATCTTGATGTTGCGGTAGGATCCCTCCGTCATCAGCGCCGGCACGCCCAGCATGCGCTCCGCCACCATCACGTCGTCCGTGATCTTCTCCTGTGCCCCTTCGGCAAAGAGCTTTTCATACGCCTCGCGGATGAGGGCGTAGCGGAAGGTCTGGGGCGTCTGGACCGACCAGAGCCGCGACCGGTCAGGGGTGCCGGCGGAGATTCCGTTCTCGTCCGTCTCCCTGATCGTATCCTTTACCTTTACGCCCGCGGCACATGCGCCGTATTTTTCCGCGCCCGCCAGCGTCCTGTCCAGGATTTCCTCGTCGATGAAGGGTCTTGCCCCGTCGTGGATGAAGACATGGGCGCAGGGCGTTTCCCCTGCCGCCACCAGGCCATTATATACGGAAAGATACCGCTCGGCCCCTCCCGCGACGACGGCGCTGATCTTGTCAAACCCGTATCTGTCCCGGATCTCGCGCTCGCAGAAGGAGATCATGTCGCTGCCCGTGACCAGGATGATTCTGTCCACACGGTCATAGTTCTGGAACACGCTCAGGCTGTAGCAGACGACCGGCTTTCCGCCCATCTCAAGGAACTGCTTGGGCGTCTTTGTGCCCATGCGCCGGCCCTGTCCGGCCGCAAGCACGATGGCGGTATTGTTCTCCATGTCTCCTACCGTTCTCCCAGCTTCAGGCCGGGCACCGCATTCAGCGTAAGATCCGAGCGGATTCCCCGCTGATAGTCATAATAGGCTGCCGCGCCGATCATCGCCGCGTTGTCTGTGCACAGAACGGGCGGCGGACAGCACAGGCGGACGCCCCTTGCCGCGCAGGCCTTTTCCATGGAGGCGCGCAGCGCGGTGTTGGAGGCCACGCCGCCGGCCAGGGCGAAGGTCTTGAACCCGTACTCGTCGACCGCATGCATCGCATGCTCGGTCAGCACGTCGACGACCGCCTTCTGGAAGGATGCGGCCACATCCGGCACGCTGATCTCCTCCCCTTTCATCCGGCATCCGTTCAGATAATTCAGCACGGCGGATTTCAGTCCGCTGAAGCTGAAGTCATAGACCGATCCGCCCACCTTTGCCCGCGGGAAATGGATGGCCTGGTCGTTGCCCTCTCTGGCCGCCCTGTCGATCTTGGGTCCGCCGGGATAGCCGAGCCCGATCGCCCGGGCCACCTTGTCAAAGGCCTCGCCGGCCGCGTCATCCCTTGTTTTTCCGATGATCTCGTAGCTGCCGTAATCCTTCACCACCACCAGGTGCGTGTGCCCGCCGGAAACGACAAGGCAGGCAAAGGGCGGCTCCAGGTCTTTGTGCGCGATGTAATTCGCGCTGATATGCCCCTCGATATGGTGCACGCCGATCAGCGGCAGCGATTTTGCCCAGCTGATCGCCTTCGCCTCCGCGACGCCCACGAGGAGCGCGCCGACAAGGCCCGGCCCGTAGGTCACGCCGATCGCGTCGATATCGTCCAGGGTCACATCCGCGGTCTCCAGGGCCTCGGTGATCACCTGGTTGATCTTCTCCATATGCTTCCTGGACGCCAGCTCGGGCACCACACCGCCGTAGAGCGTATGCAGCGCGATCTGTGAGGAGATGATGTTCGAGCGCACGTCGCGCCCGTTCACCACTACGGCTGCCGCCGTCTCGTCACAGGAACTTTCGATCGCCAGGATCGTCACATCTTCTCTGCTCATTCTTCTTCGTCCTCAAACCTCAGCTGCGTAGTCATGCCGTCCTTCCCGCATCTCGTCCCCGGGAAGATGGTGCGCAGCTCATCCAGATACTGCTCGGGGCGCATCATGGAGGGGCTGTAATGCGTCAGCCACATCTCCTTTACCTTCGCGTCCCGCGCGAGAGCGGCCGCCTCCCGGCACATCATATGCCGGTTTTCCAGCGCGTTCTTTTTCTTTTCCGGCTCCGCGTACATGCCTTCGCAGATAAACAGGTCGGATCCGGCCGCGTTCTCGGCGATGGACGCCGTCGGCCTGGTATCCGTCGTATAGGTCACCTTCAGTCCCTTCCGCGCAGGGCCGAGCACCATGTCGGGCGTATAGATCTTCCCGCCCTCCCCGGCTGTTTCTCCCCGCTGCAGGACCTTCCAGAATTTCAGCGGAATCTCTGCCTGTCTGGCGCGCTCCGGATCGAAGCGTCCGCCGCGCTTAAGCTCCAGCGTATAGCCGTAGCAGGTGACCGAGTGGTTCACCCGGAAAGCGCACAGCTCGTACCCGTTCATCGGGAAGACCTGCCGGGGGCCGGTGATCTCCATGAAGCGAATCTCAAAGGGAAGATCCGGGGCGATGACCCGCAGGCTGTTCACCACGCGCTCCAGGCCCTTGGGCCCGATCAGCGTCAGCGGCTCGGTCCGCTCCGCGTTGCCCATCGTCATCAGGAATCCGGGCAGTCCCGCGATATGGTCCCCGTGAAAGTGGGTAAAGCAGATCACATCCACCGGCTTAAAGCTCCAGCCCTTCTCCCGCATGGCGATCTGCGTGCCTTCCCCGCAGTCGATCAGCAGACTGCTCCCGTTGTATCTGACCAGCAGCGACGTCAGCCACCGGTGCGGCAGCGGCATCATCCCGCCGCATCCAAGCAAACAAATATCCAGCATTTTTCACCTCACTGGCCTGCCGCCCCGTCCGGGTCCGGCGTCCACATGATCAGCGCGTCCTCCCTTGGCATCTCGTAGAACCCGGGGCGGATCCCAGCGTCCAGAAATCCCAGAGAACGGTACAGACGGATCGCCCGCTCGTTGCCGGCCCTGACCTCCAGGGTGAACCGGCGCACGCCCCATTCCCGCGCGAGAAGGAGCAGATGCTCCAGCATCCGTCTGCCTGTGCCCTCCCCCCATCGCTCAGAGGCGACGGCGACGTTCGTGATCTCGGCCTCATCGAAGGAGCGGCGCAGGCCGCAGTACCCGATGACCTTTCCGCCCCGCAGGGCAGTCACATAGAGGGCGTCCTCAAGCGCAAGGGAATCGAGGAAGCTCTGCAGGGACCAGGGCTGCGAAAACAGCCCGCTCTCGATCGCAGCGGCCTCCGGCGCATCCTGCGCCTGCATCGGACGCACAGTCAGTCCGTCCGGCCAGGTCACGCTCTGCTTATCTTCCGGCGCCATCGGTCTGCCTCCCGGCCTTCTCGCGGAGCGCTCTCTCCCGCTCCGCCTGGGATACGCGCAGATAGGACGGCTTGTGTTCCGCTGCCGTCTCGAGTTTTCCCGCCCGGGCGTACTCCATCGCGCAGGCCGCGACCGAGGATGCCCTCTGCTCCCGCAGGTGCGGGGGCGCGATCAGGAAGGGCGCCGTCAGGATGCTGCCAAGGAGTGCCTCATGCACAAGGCTGCCGTCGCCCAGCAGGATGACCCGCTTGCCCATCGCGTTCAGTCTCTGCGCCAGCGTGCGCACCGGCAGCGCCTCCTGGTCCGCCAGGACGCGCAGTTTTCCGTTCTCAAAGGTATAGATCCCGCAGTAGACCTCCTCCCTGCGGGCGTCCATCATCGGGCAGATGATCTCCTCGCTGCCCCAGAAATTCCAGGCAAGCCCCTCCAGCGTGGGCACATGGACCAGCGGCTTATTCAGCGCCAGGCCGATTCCCTTGGCCGTCGCGCAGCCGATCCGCAGCCCGGTAAAGGAGCCGGGGCCTCCGGCCACCGCCACCGCGTCGATGGTATTCAGATCCAGCTCGATCATCCTTGCGGCCTCGGCCAGCATGGGAAGCAGGGTCTGGGAGTGTGTTTTTTTGTAATTGATCGTAAACTCCGCGAGAAGACGGTCATCCTCGGCGATCGCGGCGGTCGCCGCCATCCCCGAGCTGTCAAGCGCAAGTATCCTCATTTTCCTTCGCCTCCCGGCATTTTTCCGATCGTGATTCTCCGATAGTCGAATCCTCGTTCCGGATCCTTCGCGATCTCTACGCGCAGGCAGTCCTGCGGCAGGATGGGGGCGATCAGGTCCGCCCACTCGATCAGGCAGACGCCGTCTCCGGTCACATATTCATCAAACCCGATCTCATCCATCTCCTCCGGATCGCCGATCCGGTATACGTCAAAGTGATAAAGGGGGATCCTGCCGTCCGTGTATTCCTGCAGGATCGTAAAGGTCGGACTGGTCACGTCCTCCTCTATGCCCAGCCCGGCGGCAAAGCCCCGGGTAAAGACCGTCTTGCCCACGCCCAGGTCACCGCACAGGGCGATCACCTGTCCCGGCACGGCCTGCTCGCCGAGCCGCTTTCCTGCCGCATAGGTCTCCTCCTCGGAGAAGGTCTCCTCGGTGCGCTCGTCACTTTCCGCGCCGAGGGCCTGCAGGAAGCGGAACGGGTCCTCCGTATCCGCGATGAAATGCATGAGCATGTAGGCGCACTGCACGGCAACCTGCCCGGTCCGCAGGATGGAGGCCGCCTGGGCCCTGTCCGCAAGGACGACCTGCAGGCTTTCCGTGTCCTCAAGACCGCCGAGGTCGATCTGTCCGGAGGCTGTGCCGAAGATGATCGAGCACCGCTCGTCCGTCATGCCGGCCGTGGTAAAGAAGGGACGAAGCAGCGCCCGGTCCGCCTTGACCGGCGTAAAGTCAAGCCCTGTCTCCTCCTTCAGCTCCCGCGCGCCCGCGGCAAGAATATCCTCCCCCGGCTCCACCAGGCCGGCGGGGAATTCGTAGATCCATCCCCCGAGGGCGTAGCGGAACTGGCGGATGAGCACCACCCGGTCGCGGGCTTCCCCGTACAGGCAGTAGATGGCTACGCCGTCCGCCTTTTCCGGCGCGTCGGGCGCGCAGGCGAGAAGCCCCGCCGTGTCCGCGGCCCTGGACGCCACATAATAAGGATGCCGCGCACCCTTGCGGTCCTCGGTATCAAATTCATAAAAATTCAGAAAGGGATTTCGGGTGATCTGCCGGATCCCGTGTATCCGTTTATCCATTCTGTTCTCCTGCCTGCTCTTACTTCTGCCGGCTGCGCATCATGCGCAGAAGATCGGAGGCGTCCCGCACGGGCTCGCTCTTCTTCTCCTGCCTGCGGCCCTGGCTGCGCTCCTTCGCGCCGCCCTGGCCGCGCTCCTTCTTCTTTTCTCCGCGTCTCTCGCCCTGGGCGGCCTGCTTGGCGCGCGCCGCTTTTGCGGCCGCTTTCTGCCTCGCGTCCTCCTCGGGATCGAGAATCATGCTCAGCGAGATCCGGTTCCTGCCCTCATCCACGCCGATCACGCGAACCTCGACGATATCGCCGACGCTGACCACGTCAAGCGGATGCTTCACGAAGCCGCCGCTCTTCATCTGGGAGATATGGACCAGGCCGTCCTGGTGTACGCCGATATCGACGAAGGCCCCGAAGTCGATCACGTTGCGGACGGTCCCCTTCAGGATCATGCCCTCTTTCAGGTCGCGGATATCCAGCACATCGCTGCGCAGCACCGGTCTCGGCACGTCCTCACGGGGGTCGCGGCCGGGCTTTTCCAGCTCGGTGATGATATCCTGCAGCGTCGGCACGCCGATGCCCAGCTCTTCGGCCAGGGCCTCAAGATTGCCCGCCCTGCGGGAAAGATCCTTGAGTTTTCCTGCCGCGGCGTCCTCCAGCGTGCAGCCGAGCTTCTCCAGCAGGCGGACTGCCGCGTCATAGCTCTCGGGATGAACGCCGGTATTGTCCAGCGGGTTTTTGCCGTCTTTGATCCGGATGAAGCCCGCGCTCTGCTCAAAGGCCTTGGGCCCGAGCTTCGGCACCTTGAGGAGCTGGCGGCGGTCGGTGAAGGCGCCGTTCGCTTCCCTGTAGCTGACGATGTTCTTTGCCACGGTCTTCGTGATGCCGGAAACGTATGACAGCAGCGGCACGGAGGCCGTGTTGAGGTCTACACCGACGCGGTTTACGCAGTCTTCGACGACGCCGCCCAGGGCCTCGCCGAGTTTTTTCTGATCCATATCATGCTGGTACTGGCCGACACCGATGGATTTGGGATCGATCTTGACCAGCTCCGCCAGCGGATCCTGCAGGCGCCGCGCGATGGACGCCGCGCTGCGCTGTCCGACATCGAACTGCGGGAACTCCTCGGTCGCCAGGCTGCTCGCCGAATAGACGGAGGCGCCCGCCTCGCTCACGATCACGTACTGGACCTTTTCCGGGATCTCCTTCAGGAATTCGGCGATGAACTGTTCGGATTCCCGGGAGGCTGTCCCGTTGCCGACGGAGATGACCGTCACGCCCCAGCGCCGGATCATCTTCTTCAGCGTATCCTTTGCCGCCGCGATCTTGACCGGGTTCGTCGGCGCGGTCGGATAGATGACGGCCGTATCCAGGACCTTGCCGGTCTGGTCCGTCACCGCCAGCTTGCAGCCGGTACGGAAGGCCGGGTCCCAGCCCAGGACGACCTGCCCGGAAAGGGGCGGCTGCATGAGCAGCTGGGTCAGGTTCTTGCCGAAGACGCGGATGGCGCCGTCCTCTGCGCGCTCCGTCAGTTCTCCGCGCAGCTCCCTCTCGATGGCCGGCGCGATCAGCCGGTCATAGCTGTCCGCAGCGGCGGCCTCCAGGAGAGGCGAAGTCTCCGGATCGTCGCGCTTTGCCAGGACATGGGCAAGATAGCCGCGCATCTTATCCGCGTCTGTCTTGATCCTGACCGTCAGAATCTTTTCCTTCTCACCGCGGTTAAGAGCAAGGATGCGGTGTCCCGCGGCTTTCCCCAGCGGCTCTTCATATTCATAATAGGTCTCATAGACTGATTTTACTTCAGGATCCTTCGCGGCGGCTGTCAGCACGCCCTCGAGGCGGGTGCGCTCGCGGACGCGGCTGCGGCATTCGGAATCCTCCGAAAGACGCTCGGCCAGGATATCCTGGGCGCCCTTCAGCGCCTCCTGCTCGTCGGCAACGCCTTTCTCCTCCGAGACAAAGGCCCGGGCGGCTTCGACGGCCGTTCCCTCAAGCGCCTGCCCGGCCAGCAGATCCGCGAGGGGCTCGAGACCCTTCTCCTTCGCGATCAGCGCTCTGGTGCGGCGCTTCGGACGGTAGGGCAGATACAGATCCTCCAGGGCGACCAGCGTCTCGGCCGCTTCGATCTTTGCTTTCAGTTCCGGCGTCAGTTTGCCCTGCTCCTCGATCGAGGCGAGCACGGTCTCTCTCCGGTCCTGCAGGCTGCGCAGATACTGCAGGCGCTCGCTGAGCGTACGCAGCTGCTCATCATTCAGGGATCCTGTTACTTCTTTCCGGTAACGCGCAATGAACGGGACAGTACTTCCCTCGTCCAGAAGCTTGACCGCGGCTTCGACCTGCCCGGCCCCTACGCCCAGTTCCTGCGCAATGATCATAAATATATTCATATGCTTTAATCCTCCGAATACCCAGTATAACCCGTTTTAGGTCCCTTAGACAAGTGGGCCGTGCCTTCTTGCGCACTCTTTTCACATGTGGTAAGATACCATTAACACAAAATTCCGGCAGGCATGCCGCTTCCGGTATTTATTCATTTCATCTCAGGGGGTAATACATGATGAAGAAAACAATGATCGCTATCCTCGGCGCCATCACGGCCTGCGCTCTGCTTGCCGGCTGCGGTGCTGATACCAGCGAACTTTCCACGCTGCAGGAGCAGGTGAACAGTCAGGCGGCTTCCATTGATACGCTCAGCAGTGTGAGCCAGGACCTCACCGATCTTCAGGAGACCGTGACCGTACAGACGCAGCGCATCGACGCGCTCTCCGCCACCGTCACCTCTCAGACCGGCACGATCACCGAGATGCAGACCACCATCGATGCACAGGCGGCGCTGATTGAAGAGATGCAGACCACCATCGACGCACAGGCAAGCCAGCTCGCCGCGGTTGAAGACCTTCTCTCCGGCAGCGGAACCGATCCGGATACCGGCCTCTATGTTCCCTTCTCGGGCGGCTCGAACTAAACGCCTCCCGGACAAAAAACGCGCCCGCATCATTCGGGCAGCAGTCATATGGATGAATGCTGAGGACCGCTCCTTCGGGAGCGGTCCTCTTTACATGCCGGAAAGCCCATGACCTGTCGGCATGGCTCGGCATGATTCATCATGCCTCATCCTGCAGATCCGCGACCATCGTCCGGTAGGCCCCGAGCAGATGGCGTATCCTGCGGTTTACGTCCTCCGTGTCCGGTCCCGGATCTTCATCGCTCACGCGGATGGCCATATCGAGGCGCACCTGATACCTGCCGATCCCCAGGACAGCGGCGGTCTGCGCCTTCTCCACCCGGATGCGCGCCTGGGCGCTGTGCCTGCGCAGTAACGGGTAGACCACACAGTAGAGGGCGTCGTCCTCGAAGGCCACATGGCCGATCAGGGTTCCCGCCCGGGCGACCATCAGCCGGTTTTTCTCAAACCCGGCAGGGGTCAGCAGCATCCCCTTCTCCACCCCGCGCAGGGCGGCGAGGGCGGTTCGCGTTTCCAGGCGGCGCAGATGCGCCGGGAAATGATAGATCGGCCGTCCCTCCTCATCCGTCTCAGTCGGCTTTTTCAGCTTGGGCAGAGCGTCTGAAGGCAGCACGAACAGTTCCAGGAGATACTCCAGCAGACGGGGCTGGACCTGCATGCGCAGCGCCTCCGCTTCTGTCTCGTCGTCGATCCCTCCTGCGCGCTCCTCCTCTTCATTAAGAAGCTGCAGGCTGAGGCGGCGGAGGCTGAAGAGAAAGAGGGAGAACTCCTCCTGGGCCGGATCCCAGTAATACTTCCCGTAGGCGGCACGGTATGGCTGATCGTCCGCCCCGTGGGGGAAGAAGATATAGCGTCCGCAGAGCGCGCCGGGATTTTCCCTGGCTCTCCACTCCTGTCTGAGCTCGCTGCCCGCATCCCCTTTGCTGCGTCCCATGCCCGTTCGTCTCCTCTTCGGAGCCGCGGACGCCTCTTTCTTTTTCTCCGCACAGACCAGGGCAAAGGCCTCGTTCAGCTGCTGGGCACGGACGAGACTATCCCGGTCGGCGCCGCTCTCATCCGGATGCACCTGGCGGATGAGACGGTGATATTTTCTTCTGATGATCCGCTCATCCTCCCCGGGCCGGATGCCCAGGAGGCGGCACGCTTCCTGTATTGTCATGTGAAACTCCTGTCGCCGCATCGACAATGATGAGCCATGCCGACAGGTTCGAGACCTCCGGTCTCTCACTG
>CAMOKZ010000070.1 GCA_946618155.1 uncultured Lachnospiraceae bacterium
CAGCTCGTCGCCGTGCTTTTCCTTGAATTCATCCCACTCGAGGTTGACGTAGTCGTTCGCCAGCTCGAGGGTATCCATGATATCGTTCTCGTTCGCGCCGTCGAATACCGGCGTGGAAACGTTGAAGCCCAGCACCTTGGCCGCAAGGGAAAGGTGGATCTCCAGGACCTGGCCGATGTTCATACGGGACGGCACGCCCAGGGGGTTAAGCACGATATCCAGCGGTCTTCCGTTGGGCAGGAACGGCATGTCTTCCACCGGCAGCACGCGGGAAACAACACCCTTGTTGCCGTGACGGCCTGCCATCTTGTCGCCGACGGAGATCTTTCTCTTCTGCGCGATGTAGATGCGCACGGACTGGTTCACGCCCGGCGGCAGCTCGTCGCCGTTCTCGCGGGTGAAGACCTTTGCCTCGACCACGATACCGTACTCGCCGTGCGGCACCTTGAGGGAGGTGTCACGCACCTCTCTGGCCTTCTCGCCGAAGATGGCGCGCAGCAGGCGCTCTTCCGCCGTCAGCTCGGTCTCGCCCTTGGGCGTGACTTTACCGACCAGGATATCGCCCGCGCGGACCTCCGCGCCGATGCGGATGATGCCGTGATCATCCAGATCCTTGAGGGCCTCGTCGCCGACGCCCGGAACATCTCTGGTGATCTCTTCCGGCCCGAGCTTGGTGTCTCTGGACTCCGCCTCGTACTCCTCGATATGCACGGAGGTGTACACGTCATCCATGACCAGGCGCTCGCTCAGCAGAACGGCATCCTCGTAGTTGTAGCCTTCCCAGGTCATGAAGCCGATCAGCGGGTTCTTGCCCAGCGCGATCTCACCGTTGGAGGTGGAAGCGCCGTCCGCGATCACGTCGCCGGCCTTGACCTCGTCGCCCTTGAAGACGATCGGCCTCTGGTTGTAGCAGTTGCTCTGGTTGCTTCGCACGAACTTGCGCAGACGGTAGACGTCGCGCTCACCCTCATTCGTGAGGATGACGATGCGGTTCGACTCGGAGCTTTCCACGATACCGTCTCGCTTGCAGATCACGCAGACGCCGGAGTCGACGGCTGCCTTGACCTCCATACCGGTACCCACGACCGGGGCCTCGGTGGTCAGAAGCGGAACTGCCTGTCTCTGCATGTTGGAGCCCATCAGGGCGCGGTTCGCGTCATCGTTCTGCAGGAACGGGATGAGGGCCGTCGCAACGGAGAACACCATCTTCGGGGACACGTCCATGTACTCGAAGCGGGTACGCTCGTACTCCTGCGTCTCGTCGCGGTAGCGGCCGGAAACATTCTTATTAATAAAGTAACCATTTTCGTCGAGAGGCGTATTCGCCTGCGCGACATGGTAATTATCCTCTTCGTCGGCGGTCATGTAGACTACCTGGTCCGTGACCCTGGGGTTGGCCGGATCGGACTTGTCGATCACGCGGTAGGGCGCCTCCACGAAGCCGTACTCGTTGATTCTCGCGTAGCAGGCCAGGGAGTTGATCAGACCGATGTTGGGACCTTCAGGCGTCTCGATGGGGCACATTCTTCCGTAATGGGAATAATGTACGTCTCGGACCTCGAAACCGGCACGGTCTCTGGAAAGACCGCCCGGGCCCAGAGCGGACAGACGTCTCTTGTGCGTCAGCTCGCCCAGCGGGTTGTTCTGATCCATGAACTGGGACAGCTGGGAGGAACCGAAGAATTCCTTCACGGCTGCGGTCACGGGTTTGATGTTGATGAGGGACTGCGGGGTCACGCCGTCCGGCTCCTGCGTCGTCATGCGCTCGCGCACCACGCGCTCCAGACGGGAAAGACCGATGCGGTACTGATTCTGCAGCAGTTCGCCCACCGCACGGATGCGGCGGTTGCCCAGATGATCGATATCATCCTTCGTGCCGATGCCGTACTCCAGATGGATGTTATAGTTGATCGACGCGAGAATGTCTTCCCTCGTGATGTTCTTCGGAATCAGCTTATGCACGGAACGCCTGATGGCGTCGAAGAGCTCTTCCTTATCCGTGTACTGCTCCAGGAGCTTCTCCAGCTCGGGCCAGTAGACCAGTTCGGTGACGCCCAGCTCTTCCCTGGGATCCTCGACATCGACATACTGTTTGATGTCGACCATCATGCTGGAGAGGACCTTGACGGCGCGCTCCTCGGTCTGGATCATGACAAAGGGAACAGCGGCGTTCTGGATCTGGTCAGCCAGCTCCCGGGTGACCTTCGTTCCCGCCTCGGCGATGATCTCGCCGGTAGACGCGTCAACAACGGCCTCCGCCAGGATGTGACCGGTGATCCGGTTGCGCAGCAGAAGCTTCTTATTAAACTTATAGCGGCCCACCTTCGCCAGGTCATAGCGGCGCGCGTCAAAGAACATGCCCTTGATCAGGCTCTCCGCATTCTCCACCGAGGCAAGCTCGCCCGGACGGATCTTTCTGTAGAGCTCGATCAGGCCCATGCGATAGCCGAGCAGCGGATCATGACGATGCTCTTCATCGATGGTATCCTTTTCCAGCGTGGCCATGATCTTCGGCTCCTCGCCGAACAGGCCGATGATCTCCTCATCGGAACCGTAGCCCAGGGCACGCACCAGCACCGTTACCGGCAGCTTTCTCGTACGGTCGACACGGACGTAGAACACATCCGAGGAATCCGTCTCATATTCCAGCCAGGCACCGCGATTCGGGATGACCGTGCAGGAATAGAGCTGCTTGCCCAGCTTGTCGTGGGCGATCCCGTAGTAGATGCCCGGGGAACGCACCAGCTGGCTGACGATAACACGCTCTGCGCCATTGATCACGAAGGTACCCGTCTCCGTCATCAGAGGCAGGTCGCCCATGAAGATCTCGTGCTCGGTGATCTCGTCCTTCTCGGTATTGATGAGGCGGACTTTAACTTTCAGAGGGGCGGAATAGGTCGCGTCCCTTTCCACACATTCTTCAATGGTATACTTTTTGTCATCTGTGCACAGCTGGAAATCCGCGAAAATAAGCTGCAGCTTCTCGCTGTGGTCCATGATCGGGGAGATATCGTCAAAAACCTCATGAAGCCCTTCATTCAGGAACCAGTTGTAGGAGTTCTTCTGCACCTCGATCAGGTTGGGCATTTCCAGAACTTCCTTCTGGCGTGAATAGCTCATGCGGAAACTTTTGCCGTTTGTAACGGGACGAATCCTGTTTTTCTCCATTGACGTTTCACCTCTGCTCTTTCTGCTGTCGATAGCCGATAACCGGCGTGAGGGCATACTTTACCCTCACACTCTCTGCACAAAAGTGCAATCTATAATTTAACACAGGGCTGAGCCAGTGTCAAGCGAAACTTTTTTCAATTGTAAAAGCCCGCAGCGCTTTCGCACTGCGGGCCTTGCCGTTCATTTTTCCGTCAGCCGGATTATTTAAGGGTGACCTTCGCGCCCTCAGCCTCGAGCTTGGTCTTGAGCTCTTCAGCCTCAGCCTTGGAGACCTGCTCCTTAACGATCTTCGGCGCTTCGTCAACAACAGCCTTCGCCTCTTTCAGGCCCAGACCGGTCGCTTCACGGACAACCTTGATGACCTTAACCTTGTTCGGGCCAACCTCAGTCAGCTCAACGTCGAACTCGGTCTTCTCTTCAACTTCCTCAGCCGGGCCGGCAGCCGCAACAACAACGCCGGCAGCGGCGGATACGCCGAACTCTTCCTCACAGGCCTTGACCAGGTCGTTCAGTTCCATAACGGACAGTTCTTTGATAGCTTCGATAAATTCAGCGGTAGTAAGCTTTGCCATAGTATTTTCCTCCTGATGGTATAGTTTGGAATTCTTCCAGTAAAATCCTTTTTGGGATTATTCCGCGGACTTGCTTTCCGCGACCTGACTGAGCACGCGAGCCAGGTTTCCGATGGGCGATCTCATGCTGCCAAGCAGCTTGCCCAGAAGTTCTTCTCTGGACGGGATCGCAGCCAGCGCTACGCAGCCCTTCTCGTCGTAGTATTTGCCTTCTGCTACGGCGCCGACCATTTTCAGGGTCGGGGCTTTCTTGAGATACTTCGCAATGATTCTGGCGGGAGCCGTAGCGTCGTCCTTGGAGACGGCCAGCGCGTTCGGTCCTTCCAGATGCTCGCAGAGCGGCTCGAACTCAGTACCCTTGAACGCGAAACGCATCATCGTGTTCTTGCATACCTTGTAAGAAATGCCGGCCTCACGCAGCTCTTTGCGCAGCTCGGTGTCGGTCGCCACGTTGATACCGCTGTACTGTACGATAATAGCGCTCTGTGCGCCTTTGACCGTCTCGGCGATCTCGGCAACGATCGGCTGTTTCTGTTCCACTTTTGCCATGTTTGGTACACCTCCTTATAGATTTCATGTACCGCCGCAGGAAAAAAGGAAAGCCCCTCTGTCCGCAGACAGAGAGGCCCGAATATCTGATATCAGAATTCATACTCCTCGGCAGGCGGCAAGCCTTACGCCTTTCGGCACCTGCTGTCTTCGGCAGTCATCCTTGGTAAGATAACACAGCCGGAGATAATTGTCAACACTTTTTACTGAAGCTTCACGGGGTTGAGCTTGACGCCCGGGCCCATCGTGGAGGCGATGGTCACGCTGCGCAGGTACTGGCCCTTGAGTGCAGCGGGTCTTGCCTTTACAATGGCTTCCATCAGGGTGTTGAAGTTGTCCTTCAGCGCCTCTTCCGTGAAGGAAGCTTTGCCGATCGGCACATGCACGATGTTCGTCTTGTCCAGACGATACTCGATCTTACCGGCTTTGATATCCTGGATAGCCTTGGTGACATCCATGGTAACGGTACCGGCCTTCGGGTTCGGCATCAGGCCTTTCGGGCCAAGGATACGGCCCAGACGACCAACAACGCCCATCATGTCCGGCGTAGCCACGACTACATCAAAGTCGAGCCAGCCTTCCTTCTGGATCTTCGGGATGAGCTCCTCAGCACCGACATAGTCAGCACCGGCAGCCTGCGCTTCGTCAGCCTTCGCGTTCTTCGCGAAAACAAGGACGCGGACCGTCTTACCGGTTCCGTGCGGCAGAACAACGGCGCCGCGGATCTGCTGATCAGCGTGACGTCCGTCGCAGCCCGTGCGGATGTGGACTTCGATGGTCTCGTCGAACTTGGCGACAGCGGTCTTCTTTACAAGGCTGATCGCCTCTTCGGTATCATAGAGCGTAGCGCGGCTGATTGCCTTCGCGGCGTCCTGGTATTTCTTTCCTCTTTTCATGTTCTATAACCTCCTCGTGGTATTCGCGGGCTCAGTGCCCTTCCACAGTACTGTTTTTCTGTCTTCGTGCGGGTCAGTCCTCAACGGTGATGCCCATGCTTCTCGCGGTACCGGCGATCATACTCATAGCGGCTTCGATGCTGCCGGCATTCAGGTCGGGCATTTTGGTCTCTGCGATCTCACGGATCTTGTCTCTGGAGATCGAAGCAACCTTTACCTTGTTGGGCGTTCCGGACGCGGACTGCAGATTGCAGGCCTTCTTCAGAAGAACAGCCGCAGGCGGTGTCTTGGTGATGAAGCTGAAGCTTCTGTCTGCGTACACGGTAATGACGACCGGGATGATCAGATCACCCTTGTCAGCCGTCCTGGCGTTAAATTCCTTGGTGAACTGCACGATATTCACGCCGTGCTGGCCGAGAGCGGGGCCTACAGGCGGAGCCGGCGTAGCCTTGCCGGCCGGAATCTGCAGCTTGATGTATCCTGTAACTTTCTTTGCCATAACAATGACCTCCTATGTGGTAATGTCGGGGGTTTCCCTCCCACCTCGCGCGGACCTGCCGCGCTCTTAAGCTTCTCTCCCCTCCGGGAGAAGGTCCGTATCAGACTTTCCTGATATCGGAAAATTCCAGTTCGACCGGCGTATCGCGGTCGAACATGTTGACGATGACCGTCACCATGCGCTTCTTCGGGTTGATCTGGCGGATCACGCCCGGCCTGTCTTTGCAGACGCCGTTCACTACGATCACCGCATCGCCGACCTGGAAATCGGCCTGGATGTTATCGGACTGCGCGCTCAGATTGGTGACTTCCGTCTCCGAGAGCGGCACCGGTTTGGATCCCGGACCGACAAAGCCCGTCACGCCGCGCGTGTTCCGGACGATGAACCAGGTATCCTCGTTCATGACCATGTGGATCAGGACATAACCGGGGAACATCTTCTTCTGGACCGTTCTGGCCGCTCCGTTCCGAAGCTCCGTCACATCCTGCAGCGGCACGCGGACTTCCAGGATCAGATCCCCGAGCTTCCTGTTCTCGATCGTCTTCTCAATGTTGGCTTTCACCTTGTTCTCGTAACCCGAGTAGGTGTGCACCACATACCAGCAAGCCTCTGCCATATTTTCACCCGCATCCTTCATTCATCAGAATTTGATGTTGACAAGAAAATCCACGCCGTGCTGAATAACAAAGTCCAGAAGCGCGATGACCACGCCGAGGATGACCGAGCAGACAAGAACAGCTCCGGTCTGCTTGACGATATCCTGTTTTGTCGGCCAGATGATCTTCCTGAATTCTGCCTTCAGCCCCTCAAACCATTTCTGGGCGGAGCCGTTGGCGCCATTGTCAGAATTCGCCATAACTCTTACTCCTTTACGGCAGTGCCTTACTTCGTTTCCTTATGCATCGTGTGTTTCTTGCAGAAACGGCAGTATTTCTTCGTTTCCATACGGTCCGGATGCGTCTTTTTATCCTTCGTCAGATCGTAATTACGCTGTTTGCATTCCGTACACGCCAGTGTGATTCTCGTACGCACAACTTCCACCTCGCTCTCATGATATGCTGTTTCGCCGTATTGCTCCGCGGCCCGCTATGCCGCGGCTTTTGGGTACAAAAAAAAAGCCCGTTTTCATACGCCAACCGAGTATAACACGGATGCCGTTGTCAAGTCAAGCCTTTCTCTCAAAGGCGCCGCCCCCGCTTTTACGCAGGGGCGGCGCCTGTATTATTACATTATTGATCAGAAGCCGAACCAGCCGCCGCCATTGCCGAAGAACTGGTCAAACCAGCCGGGGCCGTATCCGCCGTAGGGAGATCCTTCGTTGCCGTAGGGGGAGTCTTCTCCGCCTTCGTAGCCCTCGAAGCCGTCTCCTTC
Source organism: uncultured Lachnospiraceae bacterium (assembly GCA_946618155.1). Lineage (GTDB taxonomy): Bacteria > Bacillota > Clostridia > Lachnospirales > Lachnospiraceae > CAMOKZ01. Next base: position 7,059 of record CAMOKZ010000070.1, read on the forward strand.
CGGGTAATCCTCGAAGTCGTTCTTGTTGTTGAACTCTTCGCCGTCCTCACCGGCTTCTCCGTCTTCGACCGCTTCGGTCTCTTCCTCGTCGCCGGTGCCTTCCTGCAGCGTTACCTCAACCTCGCGGCTGACGTACTCGCCGTTCTCCGCGGACATCACCTCGAGGGTGACCGTCTCGCCCGGCTCATAGAGGCCGACCGTGCTGACCAGCTTATCGGAGGAGTCGATCTTTCTGCCGTCGAAGGAGGTAATGATGTCGCCCTTCTTCAGGCCTGCCGCTTCCGCTGCGGAGCCTTCCGGCACTTCGTAGACGAAGGCGCCTGCCGGCATGTTGTACATTTCCTGTGCTTCATCGGAGATCGGGACTACCGTCACGCCGAGATAACCGTGCTTTTCGACTGCAGATCTGGTCTCCAGGTTGATCAGGTCCTCCAGGACCGGGATGGCCGTATCGATCGGGATGGCGTAGCCCATGCTCTCCGCATAGTCGCCGGTCGCCTTCGCGGAGGTGATGCCGATGACTTCGCCCCTGCGGTTGAGGACCGCGCCGCCGCTGCAGCCGAGGTTGACGGCCGCATCGGTCTGCAGCTCCGTGTAGGAGCCGTCCTTGGTGTCGACCTGGCGCTCAAGGGCGCTGATGATGCCGGAGGTGACCGTCTGGCCTACGCCGAGGGCGTTGCCGATGACCAGGGCCGGCTCGCCGACCTTCACCGTGCCGGAGCTGCCCAGGGTCGCGATGCGCAGCTGACTGTAGACATCCTTCGGGATATCGCTCTTCTTGACCGCGACGACAGCCAGGTCAAAGGTCTTGTCCGTGCCCTTGACGACAGCCGGCGCGACCAGCTCTTCCTCGTCCTCTGCCTCTACGGTAAAGCAGACCGTCAGGTCCTTGGTGTCCTCGACCACGTGGTTGTTCGTGGCGATCATCAGCTCGTCGGCGCTCTCCGCGATGATCACGCCGGAGCCGGAACCGACAGCTTCATATTCCTGGGTGTAGCCGTAAAAGAAATCCTGCACCTGCTCCACGGAGGTCGCCGTGATGGCGACGATGGAGGGCATGACCGCATCCACGATGCCGGAGACATCGACAGCCACGATCTGGCTTTCTCCGACGCCCGTGGTCTCAAGGGTCTCGTAGGAAGCCGGATCGGCTCCCTCTTCTTCGGCCACGTCTACCGTCTGCGTGTCATCCGCAGCTTCTTCGCTCTCCGGAGCCGCAGTCTCTTCTTCACTGCCGGCTACGGCAAGACCTACCTTTGCCTCCTCTTCCGCCGCCTGCGTCTCTTCCTCCTGCGCGCCGGCGATGGTCAGGCCTACTTTATTCTCCGCTTCCTGCCCGGCGAAAGACGCCTGCGCCAGGGCGGTCATGGCAAGGATCGCAGCCGCCGATGCGGCAGCCAACATTTTTCTCCTGTTTTTTCTCATCGTACATTGCTCCTTTCCGACAGGTCATTTCCTGCTGCAAGAACAATATACCGTTCTTTTGTGATCACTTTGTGTCCAAATTGCGAACACTTTATGAACCTGTCCCCGTCAGCTCCCGCGGTTCTGCTGCCGGTACTTCATCGGCGACAGGCCGTACATCTTCTTGAACGCCTTGGAAAAGACCACGGGATCCTGGTAGCCGCAGGACGCGGCGATCGTCTCGACGGGATGGGTGGTGCCGGTCAGCATTCCGGCCGCCCGCGACAGGCGGAAGCTCGTCAGGTAACCCTGGGGAGAAACGCCGAGATGCTCCATGAACAGCGCGTAGAGATAGCCGCGGCTGATGTTCACATAGGAAGCCAGTTCTGCGATCCGCAGCGGCTCCGCATAATGCGTGCGGATGCGCTCGGCCGCCTTGCGCACATAATAATTCCCGTCATCCCCGGAAGCAGAGAGGGGTTCCGTTTCGCCGGCAAGGGTGGCCAGAAAAGCATACAGACAGCTGATCAGACTCAGTTCATCCGCTACGGAGGTGAAATCGCGGTCCTTCATCGTGCGCACGGTCTGCTCCAGTTTCTTTCCGCTCCCGCTCCTGAATGTCGGCTGGTCCCCCAGAAGGCCGAGATCCCTCAGCAGGCTCTCTGCCTGTGTTCCGGAAAACCCTACCCAGAGGCACGTCCAGGGCGCATCCTCCGAAGCCCTGCAGGAGATGCGCACATCCGGCAGGACCACCATGCCTTCGCCTTCACCCAGCTGCACCGTCCTGTCCCCGACCGTAAAGGTGCCGCCGCCTTCCTTCACGAAGAAGATCAGCCAGCAGGGCCTTACGACCGGTCCGAAGACCTTTTGCGGATCCCAGACCTCGCAGCCGCATGTCACAAGGCGAAGATCGGGGCCGGATTCTTCCGGGATCCGGACAGGTATGCGCTCTTTCATCCCGTTAATTCCCTTCTAT
>CAMOKZ010000071.1 GCA_946618155.1 uncultured Lachnospiraceae bacterium
AAAAGGAGAAGAAAAAATGGAAAAGACACTTGACTGCATGGGGATGGCCTGTCCGCTCCCGGTGATCAAAACGAAAAAAGAGATCGAGTCCTTTGCGGAGGACGGGACCCTGCACATCCTCGTGGATAACGAGATCGCCGTGCAGAACCTGACGAGGCTCGGCGGGCATTACGGCTTTGCCGTTTCCGGCATGCAGACCGGGGAGAAGGCCTATAAGGTCACGATGGAGGTCAAGGTCGGCGAGGCGAAGGACGCGAAGGTCCCCGAGGAAGCGCTCACCTGCACTGTTCCGCCCAAAGGCGGCAGGGTGGTCGTCCTCTCTTCAGACCGCATGGGCGGCGGGGATGAAAAGCTTGGCAAAAAACTGATGAAAGCCTTTATCTTTGCCCTCACCAGCCAGGACGACGTCCCGGACAAGGTGATCTGCTACAATTCCGGCGCCTTCCTGACGACGGAGGATCCGGACACCGTCAAGGACTTAAAGAGCCTTGAGGAGGCGGGCGCCACGATCATGACCTGCGGGACCTGCCTGGATTTCTACGGCCTGAAGGATAAGCTGCAGGTCGGGATCATCTCCAACATGTATGACATCGTGGAAGCGCAGATGAAGGCGGCGTGCATCATCCGCCCGTAAGGGGCGCAGCCGCGGCCGGAGAAAAGGAAGCCGGACATGAGAAAGAAAGAGAGACGGCTGATCGCCGCCTTCTATACGACCCACGACGCGATGGCCTTTGAGGAGTACTGCCTCGCGCAGGGAGCGGAGGGCAGGCTCATCCCGCTGCCCAGGGAGATCAGCGCGGGGTGCGGCCTCGCGTGGAGCGCGCCGCCGGAAGAGGAAGAGACGGTGAACGCGCTTCTTGCTGCCGCCGGGATCAGGCCGCAGCACCTGAAAATACTGGAGATCTGAGGAGAGGCATCAGATGGAGACAAAGGCAAGACTGACCAGGCTGGCATCCTGTTCGGGGTGCGGCGCCAAGGTGGGGGCGGGGACCCTTTCCGCCCTGCTGGAGGACTTTAAGACCCGCACGGACCCGCGGCTCATCGTGGGGTTTGACCGGAGCGACGACGCCAGTGTCTATGTGATCGATGAGCAGACGGCCCTCATCCAGACCGTGGATTTTTTCCCGCCGATCGTGGATGATCCCTATCTGTTCGGGCAGATCGCCGCGGCAAACGCGATCTCGGACGTGTACGCCATGGGCGGCGAGCCCCGCCTGGCCCTCAACCTGCTCTGCGTGACCCAGGGCATGGAGGAGGAGTGGATCCGCGAGATCCTGCGGGGCGGCTATGACAAGGCCTACGAGGCCGGCGTGATCATCTCCGGCGGCCATACCATCCGCGGGAGCGAACCGCTTTACGGGCTGGCTGTCACGGGCTTCGGCCACCCGGCGAAGATCAGGATGAACGCCTCGGCAAAGCCGGGGGATGTGCTGATCCTGACCAAGCCGCTGGGCATCGGCATTCTCACCACGTCGGCAAAGGCGGGATTCCTGGACGACGACGTGACGGCGCGGATCTGCGCGCAGATGGCCAGACTCAACCGGGACGCCTGCCGGATCATGCAGAAGTACGAGGTGCACAGCTGCACGGACGTCACGGGCTTCGGCCTCCTCGGCCACGGCTGCGAGATGGCGCAGGGGAGCGGTGTCTCCCTTCACCTGCAGACGGGGGCGGTCCCCTTCCATCCCGAGGCCCTCGAGATGGCGGACATGGGCCTGGTGCCGGAGGGCGCCTACCGGAACCGCGATTTTGCCGAGGCGGAGGTCACAAGGCGCACGACAGTTTCCCGGGCCATGGAGGATATTTTCTTTGATCCCCAGACCAGCGGGGGACTGCTCATCGCGGTGGCTGAAAAGGACGCCGCCGCCCTGGCGGCGGAGCTTGCCGGTGCCGTGCCTGGATCCGCGGTGATCGGCTATGTCACGGAGCGGGAAGAGACAGCGCTGATTCTGGAGGCGTAGAGGAGAGCCGCCGGCTGAGGCGGCGCAGAGAAATAAGGCCTTGGCCCTGGAGGAAAAAAGGTGGACATGAAGGAAAAGAAGCTCATTATCGTGCGCGGCGCGGGGGACATCAGTACGGGAACGATCCACCGGCTCGTTAAGGCGGGATTTCCCGTGCTCGCCCTGGAAACAGACAGGCCCTCGGCCATCCGCAGGAGAGTGGCCTTTTCCGAGGCGGTCTATGACGGTATCGCTCAGGTGGAGGACGTCACCGCGGTAAGGATCGAAAAGACGGAGGAGGTCTTCCCGGTGCTGGCGGAGGGGAAGGTGCCGCTGCTGATCGATCCCGAGGGGAAGAGCATTGCAGAGCTTTGCCCGGCGGCGGTGGTGGACGCCATCCTGGCAAAGAAAAACCTGGGGACGAAGAAGGAGATGGCGGATCTGACCATCGCGCTGGGGCCCGGCTTTTCGGCCGGGGAGGATGTGCACTATGTCATCGAGACCATGCGGGGACATGACCTTGGCCGCATCATCAGCTCCGGACGCGCACAGGAAAATACCGGCATTCCCGGCCTGATCGGCGGATACGGCGCCGAGCGGGTCATCCATTCCCCCTGCGCGGGAATCTTTCATCTGAAGCGGGATATCGGCAGCCTGGTGGAAAAGGGAGAGGTGCTGGGCATCATCCTGTCCTCCTCCGGGGAAGAGACGCCGGTGCGGTCAAAGATACCCGGCGTGGTCCGCGGCGTCATCCGGAATGAATACCGCGTGCCGAAGGGATTTAAGCTGGCGGATGTCGACCCGAGGCCCGGGGAGCGCAAAAACTGCTATACGATCTCCGACAAGGCGCGGTGCATCGCGGGAAGCGTGCTGGAGCTTATCTGCGCATACCGGAAATGAGGGAAGTGACATAGGCGTCCTTCTGCAGCAGATCGCAGAGGCGCACGGCCTTTTCCGGAGAAGGCAGGACGTCGGCCTGGTTGATCAGATAGCAGTCGGCCAGGGATTCCCGGTTCAGGACCCGGGCGATGTGTTCCGGCTCCACGGGGGTATCCGGCGTGATGCCCGCGATGGCGCAGAAGATCTCCGGGCAGTGGCACGCCTCGCCTGCCGGTCTGCCGATTCCGGAGGCGCCGGCGACGGCAATGGTAAGTCCGCTGCAGGAAGGGATGACCGGCTCAAAGGAGCGGTGCGCCTTGAGCGGGCGCCCCGCGGCGCCGTCCGCTTCCACGATGCAGTGGTCCGCCTCGGCGGCAAGAACAGAAAAGGGAAGTACAGGCTCCGGCGAAGAGAGCTTGCCGGAGGGGTTAAGGCAGCCGGCGACGACTACTCTTTCTTCTGCCAGGACGCCGCGGATGGCGGCGAGAGCGCCCTCCGCATCTCCCTGCGAAAAGCGGGAGGTATCCACGAGGGGCAGGCCGGGGAAGGGAAACATGTGGGTCGAGGTGGTCAGGATGACAGTCCCGGGAAGACGGGATGCGAGGAACTGAAGGAGCGTCGTCTTTCCACCGCTCCCGATCACCGAGATAAACTTTTCCTCCGGGTGAAACCGGTCAAAGGGCCTGTACATAAGAACCTCCGTGAATGGGAATTTACTTTTGTCCTCATGATAGAATAAAATAAGGGGGATGGCAATGTCCGGTTTTTTTGAAATACTCATCGAGAATAGAGCCCGCGGCCCGCTGATGGCGGTCTGGATGACCGAGGGGGAGGGCGCCGGGAAAAAGGCGCTCTTTGTCTGGAACGGGAAAACCTGGGAGACGGTCTGCCGGGAAGAGGGGTTTGCGGAGGAGATCGCGGCCGCCGCGGAAAAAAGCCGCCCCGGCGAGACGGGAATGCTGGAGGCGGGCCCAAACCGGGCCTTCCGGGAGCCCTTTTTCACGGAGAGGGATCTGGTGGTCTGCGGCGGCGGCCATGTCGCCCAGTGCGTGATCCGGCTGGGCCGGATGCTGGGCTTTCATGTGACGGTGATCGAGGACCGGGAAGAGTACGCCGCCCTGGCAAAGGCTGCCGGCGCGGACCGCGTTCTGTGCGCCCCCTTTGCCGAGGGACTTGCCGATGTTCCCGGAGGACATGGCCATGCCTTCGTGGTCATGACCAGGGAACATGTGCATGACGTGGAGTGTCTGCGGCTCATCCTGCCCAAGGACTATGCCTATGCGGGCATGATGGGGAGCCGGAACCGCTGCGGGAATGTCCGCAGCCAGCTGATCGCGGAGGGATATGACGAGGAGAAGGTAAACGGGCTCTCGATGCCCATCGGCCTTGCCATCGGCGCCCGCACCCCGGAGGAGATCGCGGTCAGCGTGATGGCGCAGATCGTGCAGGTCATGAATGAGCAGAACGCGGGCGAAGCCGCTGTCCCCGGCATGGCGGAGGAACTGGCCGCCTGTGAAAGGGAAGGGCGTCCGGCCGGCGTTCTTGCCATGATCATCGAAAAAGAGGGGGAAGCGCCCCGCAGGCCGGGAACCAAAATGCTGGTCAGAGCGGACGGCACCTTCCTCGGTACGGTGGGCGGAGGCCTTGCCGAGGCGCGCATGCTTGCCCGGGCCAGGGAGATGCTGGAGGAGGGCTGCAGGGAGCCCGGGCTGGCCGAAATCGAGATGATGAAGGGAACCATGCAGTGCGGAGGACGGCTCCGCGTACTGCTGCTTCCGCTGTGACGGTTCGCCGCAGCGGTTTTGGCGCGGATGCGCCGGAGGATAAAGGATGAAACTGATCAGGACCCAGGACGCCGCGGGACATGTGCTGTGCCATGACATGACGCAGATCATTCCCGGCGTCAGCAAGGACGCCAGGTTCCGCAAGGGCCATATCGTCACGCCGGAGGATATTCCCGTCCTGCTCTCCATGGGCAAGGAAAATCTGTACGTGTGGGAAAAAACGGAGGGGATGCTCCATGAAAATGAGGGCGCGGCGCAGCTTTGCGCGCTGTGTCAGAACGACCACATGCATCCCACCCCGGTCAAGGAGGGAAAGATCGAACTGGTCGCCGACGCGGACGGCCTCTTTACGGTGGATGAAGAGCGGCTCTATGCGGTCAACGCCATCGATGAGCTGATAATCGCCACCAGGCATGGCAATACCGCAGTCCGCCGCGGGGATAAGCTGGCGGGCATGCGGGTCATCCCGCTGGTCATCGACGGGAAAAAGCTGGAGAAGGCCCGGGAAGCGGCGGGAGATGAGCCGCTCCTTGCGATCAGGCCCTGGAAGATCAGAAAAGTGCAGATCATCGTCACCGGGAGCGAGGTGGAAAAGGGCCTGATCAAGGACAGCTTCACCCCGGTGGTGGAAGACAAGCTGCGCCGGTATGGGGCGCAGGAGTTTTCCCGCTGTATGTGCGGGGACGACATGGAAAGAATCCGGGAGGCGATCGTCAAAGCCCATGAAGCAGGCGCGGACCTGATCTGCTGCACAGGCGGCATGAGCGTGGATCCGGATGACCGGACGCCCGGGGCGATCGCCCGAAGCGGCGCGAAGGTCGTCACCTACGGCGCGCCCGTACTGCCCGGCGCCATGTTCTGCCTCGCCTATTTTGACGACGGTACGCCCGTCGTCGGCCTGCCCGGATGCGTGATGTACGCGAAAGCGACGGTCTTTGACCTTGCCCTGCCCAGACTGGCGGCAGGAATCAGGATGACCAGGCAGGACTTTATCCGGATGGGGCACGGGGGATTGTGTCTTGGCTGCGGCGAATGCCGCTATCCGGTCTGTCCCTTCGGGAAAAACTGAGCAAAGAATGGAGCAGGGCGCGATGCTGAAGGACCGATTTGGCCGGACGATCAATTATATGCGGGTATCCATCACCGACAGGTGTCCCCTGCGGTGCAGGTACTGCATGCCCGAAGGCGGACCCCATGACCCCGGACAGGGACTCTCCTGCGGGGAGATCGTGCGCGTGTGCGCGGCAGCAGCGCAGCTTGGCATAGACCGCTTCCGGATAACCGGCGGGGAGCCGCTAATCCGCAAAGACTGCGCGCAGATCATCGCGCAGCTGAACAGTACGCCCGGCGTCAGGGAGGTTCTGCTGACGACAAACGGCATCCTCCTTTCCGAAAACCTTGAGAGTCTTCTGCGGGCGGGGCTGGACGGGGTCAACATCAGCCTCGATACCCTGGACCGCGGCGAGTACCTGGCGCTGACGGGCGCGGACGCCCTGGACAGGGTCCTTGCCTCCATCGACCGGTGCGCGGGGCGGCTGAAGGTAAAGATCAACTGCGTCGTGTCGGAAAGGACCGGGGCGGATACGGTCACGGCCCTGGCGGGGCTGGCCCGGGAGATGCCGGTGGACGTGCGGTATATCGAGATGATGCCCATCGGGGCGGGGAAAGCCTTCAAAACCGTGCCGAACAGCGAGATCCTGCGCATGCTGGAGGAAAAATACGGGCCGATGGCGAAGGAGGGGGAGCCCCACGGGAACGGTCCCGCGGTCTACAGAAAGCCCGCAGGGTTTTCGGGCAGCATCGGATTTGTCAGCGCCGTCCACGAAAAGTTCTGCGACCGGTGCAACCGGCTGCGCCTGACGGCGGCGGGGGACCTGAAGCCCTGCCTGTGCTACGCCGACCGGATCCCCCTCCTGGAGATCCTGCGGGGCGAAGAGGCCGGGATGGACGAGCGGCTGCGGGAGAAGATCAGGGAAGCCGCGGAGCAAAAGCCGCGCGCCCACTGCTTTGAAGACCCGGGCGCGGTCACGGAAGAGCTGCGGATGGCGCAGATCGGAGGATAGAAGATGGAATTTACGCATCTGGACGAACAGGGGCGGGCCCGCATGGTCGATGTCGGCGGTAAGGCCGAGACCCGGCGGGAGGCCGTCGCATCGGGGCGCATCCTGATGAGCCGCGAATGCTTTGCCGCGGTGGCGGCGGGCGAGGTGGAAAAGGGCGACGTGCTCGCCGCGGCCAGGATAGCCGGGATCATGGGGGCAAAACGGACAGCGGAGCTGATCCCCCTTTGCCATATCCTGCAGCTTGACGCGCTCAGCGTCGAGTTTGCGATGCATCCGGAGGAATGCGCCGTCGAGGCCCGGTGCCGGGCAAAGACCCGGGGCAGGACCGGGGCGGAGATGGAGGCACTGACCGGCGTATCGACAGCGCTGCTGACGATCTACGACATGTGCAAGGCCATCGACAAGACGATGGAGATCGGGCAGATCATGCTGGTCAGAAAAAGCGGCGGCAAGAGCGGCGAATTCGTCAATCCGAAAGCGCAGCGGGAAAGAGACGGGGAATGAAGAAGATGAGTCTGCAGGGAGAAGTAAAGGCGGTCTGCATCAGCCTGAAACGGGGAACGCCGAAAAGACCCGTGGAAAAAGGCGTGTTTATCGCCGGATACGGGATAGAAGGGGACGCCCACGCCGGAAACTGGCACCGGCAGGTCAGCCTGCTCAGCACGGACAAGGTGAAGGCCTTCAATGAACGGGGAGCTGCCGTCACGGACGGCGACTTCGGGGAGAACGTGCTGGTGGAGGGGATCGACTTCAGGTCCCTGCCCGTCGGTACCCTGCTGTATGCGGGGGAGGTGACCCTGCGGATCACGCAGATCGGCAAGGAATGCCACAGCGGCTGCGCGATCAGGCAGCGCACCGGGGACTGCATCATGCCGAGGGAGGGCGTGTTCGCCGAGGTGCTCACAGGCGGCGTCATGCAGGCGGGAGACCGCATGACGGTCCGGCTGCCGGATGCGGACAGACCCTTTACCGCGGCCGTCATCACCCTGAGCGATAAGGGCTATAAAGGGGAGCGCCCGGATGAGAGCGGGCCCGAGGCAGCGCTCATCCTTACGGAGGCCGGCTATACGGTCATCGAGACCATTCTGCTTCCCGATGAGCCGGAGATGCTGAAAAAAGAGCTTTGCCGTCTGGCGGACTACCGGAGAACAGATCTTGTCATCACCAGCGGCGGGACGGGGCTCTCCCCCCGGGACCGCACGCCGGAAGCCACCAGAGAGGTTGCGGAGCGGGATGTGCCCGGCATTGCGGAGTATATCCGCATGCGCTCGGCCGAGGTGACGGACCGGGCCATGCTTGGCCGCGGCGTCAGCGTCATCCGGGGGAATACGCTGATCATCAACCTGCCCGGAAGCCCAAAAGCGGTCAGAGAAAGCCTGGGGTTCATCCTTGGCGCGCTGGGGCACGGGCTTAAGGTCCTCCGGGGCAGCGTGAGCGAGTGCGCCGCAAAGCCGGACCGCGGTCAGGGGGAATAGCCGCAGGCAGTTATTATTCACGGCCTCGCTGCCCGCAGGCCGCTGGAATATAGAAAAACAGAAGAACAGAAAAACAGGGAAAGGGAGGAGACAGAATAATGAGAAACAGAAAAAAACAGGTACTGACAGCAGCGGCAGCCGGCCTTGCGGGCCTTGTGCTCTTCGGGGCGTCTCCTGCCCTGGCGGACACGGAACTGATCGTCTTTGCGGCCGCGTCCCTGACCGAATCGCTGGAAGAGATCAAGGCGCTGTACGAGGAAGAAAACCCGGATGTGCAGGTAATCTACAACTTTGATTCTTCCGGGACACTGAAGACCCAGATCGAGGAAGGGGCCGACTGTGATGTGTTCATCTCCGCCAGCCCGAAACAGATGGACCAGCTGGATGTGCGGTCGGGCGAGGACATCAACCCGGATGGGCTGGACTTTGTGCTGGAAGAGAGCCGCACGGACCTGCTGGAAAACAAGGTGGTGCTGGCCGTGGCAGCGGACGATGAGGGAGAAGCCGGCAGCTTTGATGAGCTGGCAGAGCTTCTGGCAGACGGCGATGTGCTGCTTGCCATGGGAAACGCGGATGTGCCGGTCGGCCAGTATACGCAGAAGATCCTTGCGTACTACGGACTCGATGAGCAGCAGCTGGCCGCGGACGGGAAGATCACCTACGGCTCCAACGTCAAAGAGGTGACGACGCAGGTTTCCCAGGGCAGTGTGGACTGCGGCGTCGTCTACTCCACCGACGCCTTCAGCGCAGGGCTCACTGTGATCGACACCGCCACCGAGGAAATGTGCGGGCAGGTCATCTATCCGGCGGCCGTGCTGAAGACCAGCGAAAAGCAGGAGGAGGCGCAGGCGTATCTTTCCTTCCTTCGCGGCGAGGTGTCCTCGCAGATCTTTGAAAAAATCGGCTTTACCCCTATTGAATCCGAAGAGTGAGGATGATCATGACCGATCTGTACCCGCTGTTTAATTCGCTGCGGATCGCAGCTGCAAGCTGCATTATCGTCTTTTTTCTCGGGATATTTGCCGCATACCGCTTTGCAAGACTGCCTGGGGCCGTCAAGGGCGTGCTGGATGTCTTTCTGACCCTGCCCATGGTGCTGCCGCCGACGGTGTGCGGCTATTTTCTGCTGCTGCTTTTCGGCCCGAAACGCCCCCTGGGCCAGCTGCTCATGCGGCTGGGGATCAGGCTGGTCATGACCTGGCAGGGCGGCAT
>CAMOKZ010000072.1 GCA_946618155.1 uncultured Lachnospiraceae bacterium
TGTCTTCGTTGTTTGTGAGACCATCATAACAGAGGATGTATCACAGAAACGTCACACCGCCTTTTTGTATGGTATACTTAATCTCATAGAAATGGGATGTGCCGCAATGGCCATGATAATGGCCTGTCAGCAGAACGGAGCAGCTATGGATCTGTCAGGATTTGATGGAAAACACGTCCGGGTGACGGACAAATGGGGAGAAACCTTCACAGGTATGGCGGAGTATGCGAACCGCGATTTCCTGGAGTGCGAATACGGCGGCGAGGAAGAGGGCATTTTCATTGAAGACTGCCTGATCTACCGTTCGCAGATCGTTTCCATTGAGGAGATCGAAGTGCATGGAACCGTTGAATTATGGACGGAGCGTATGACTCTGCGCAGATACCGCCCGGAGGACGCGGATGACCTGTACCGGTATCTGGGGACAGATCCGGCGATGTATGAATACTCCGGCTGGAATCCCTACGCGACCCCGGAGATGGCCCGGGAAACCGTGCAGGGCTTTATCAACCGTTACGATGATGAGCGAACCTATTCGTGGGTCATGGATATCGACGATGTGATCGTCGGGACGATCGGCGCCTACGACTATCATGACGACCGGATCGAGGTCGGTTTCAGCGTTGTGCCGGGCTGGCAGGGACGCGGCCTTGCGACTGCAGCGCTGAGGAAAGTGCTGGAATATCTGACGGAAAATGAAGGCATTTCCTGCGTGACTGCGTGGTGTGCGGCTGAAAACGCCGGCTCCCGGAAAGTACTGGAAAAGGCCGGGATGAGGCTGATCAGCGAAGAAAAGGGCGGTCTGCAGGTCGGGGACAGAGTATATGATAAGCTGGTCTATGCGTATGAAGCCGGCTTAAATGGATAGAGGAGCATATCATGCTGCAGGCAAAGAACTGTATTTTGAATCTGCCGACCGGAACGGTTGATTACATCCGTTTTGGCAGCGGGCAGAAACTACTCGTCATGCTTCCCGGTGTGGGCGATGGCCTGAAGACCGTAAAAGGAATGGCCATTCCCTTTGCTCTCCTGTACAGAAGCATGGCAAGGGATTTCACTGTCTATGTGTTCAGCAGGCGGAGGATACTGTCTCAGGGAATGACAACACGGGATATGGCAGAAGACCTGAACAGCGCTATGGATGCCCTCGGATTGTCGGCAGCCTCGGTGGTCGGCGTTTCTCAGGGCGGCATGATCGCCCAGTGGCTGGCCATTGATCACCCGGACAAGGTGGAAAAGCTGGTGCTGACTGTGACGCTGAGCCGTCCGAATGCCACGATCCAGGATGTGATCAGCCGATGGCTCGAAATGTCTGATCATGACGATTACAAAGGCATTATGCTGGATACGGCTGAGCGCTCGTATTCCGAAAAACGTCTGAAACAGGCAAGGCTGGAATACCGGCTGCTCGGAAGCATCGGCAAGCCCGGGTCCCTTGATCGCTTTCGGATACAGGCCGCGTCCTGCGTGACGCACGATACCTATGATCTGCTGAATCGTATCACCTGCCCGACAATGGTGATCGGAGGGAAGGAAGATAAGATCGTCACAGGGCAGGCTTCTGTAGAAATGGCGGAGAGGATCCCTGACTGTGCGCTGTACATGTATGACGGTCTGGGGCACGGATTGTATGAGGAAGCGCCGGATTTCCTGAAGCGCATATCGGATTTTTGCAAACAGAACAAGAAGCGGGAGGAATGACCTGCAAGGGGGGGAATATCAATGGCACAGTATAATAACTACATGTTGATGAAGCAGAGAATAGCGCAGCAGATGGAATGGTTAAAGCGGCGCTCTGCGGAGGGCGCATCCGGATCTGACGAAAAGATACAGATGATAGAGACCAGATTATATGTGGGATTAAATGATGCTGAGACCAAAGAGCAGATACTTGAGACAGAGCAGTATCTGCAGCAGTTAAAGAATCTTTGCTTTACTTACCATGTTCCGTTTTCCGTGGGAATTGAAGAAGGCGGGTACTTTCATGATAACGGGGACTACGTAGAAGAGAAAACACTGGTTCTCACCCTGATCGACGCGGATAAAGATACCATTCGGAAAATTGCAGAAGATCTCCGTGTGCTGTTTCACCAGGAGTCGGTCCTGCTCACTGAGGACGTGGTCAGGGGATGCTATATAGAAGAAAGACATTGATGTCTAATCCGGTAAATACGGCATTTCTCACTTTGTGTCGTGTAAAAAACCGGCAGCGTCAGCTATCCTGATGACGAAAGGAGGACTCCGCATGGATCAGAAAAAGATAGGGGCTTTCCTGAAGGACCTTCGCAGGGAGAGAGGGATCACGCAGGAACAGCTGGCAGAGCAGCTGGGTGTATCGGGCAGGACGATATCCCGGTGGGAGACCGGAAATAATATGCCGGATATCAGCCTGCTGGTCGAGATCGCAGAGGTCTTTGATGTCAGCATACCTGAAATCATCAAGGGAGAAAGGAAAAGTGAGGTTATGAAAGAAGAAGCAAAAGAAGTAGCGGAAACGATGTCGGATTATGCGGCAGCCGAGAAAGAGCAGCTGGTAAAGAGCGTCCGGAATCTGAGCATTATCGGGCTCATCGCACTGGTCGTCTATATGGCGCTGGATGTGACCGGCGTATATGAGAGAAACGATCTTCTTCAGTATGCATATGGGATCAGCGAAGCGATGATCTATGTGACGGTGCTGATGTTCCCCCTGTACACAACAGGGCTGCTGAGTAAAATCAGGATAAGCAGAACAAACGATAAATTCAGAAGCATCCCGGTCCCGATGCCGGTGAAGAAAGCGATCGCATTTATCGCAGCCTTCGCGGCTGCGGCCCTGATCCGGATCCTGTTCTCAAAATTTTTCGGATGACCAATTAAGTATCGCAGCCAGGATTTCGTCCGCCACCTCCTGGTTTTTCCTCTGGTAGGTGTGGCCTGTCTTTTCGATGAAGATCAGCCGGTTTTCCCCGGCTGTCGGCATATGGTCGTTCAGGTTGCGGAGAAACTCTGCAGGATCCCCGTCCGTGAAAAAATGAAGTAAAACCGGCTTTTCATGAAACGGAAGGAGAATACACAAATGAAGAAAAAGGCGATTTGTCTGGCTGCGCTGCTGACCATGGCGGCCGCATTCTGCACCGGGGCAGCGGGCGCGGAATCCTACGGGACGGATGTTTCCGGGTACCTCGGGCGCACCGTCGGGGAACTGCTGGCGGACTTCCCGGACCTGTATACCGATAACGACCGGGCGGGCTCCGGGCGGGACTTCCTGACGAACGGGGAAGTGGGCTTTTATTATGAATTTGCCGATATGGAACCGGAAAAGCTGGAAGAGAAGAGGATAAACCGGATCGTTCTCTACGGAAGCTGCGGGGCGGATTTTTGGATCGGAGACCTGCCCGGCGGGTCGACCTACGGCGATGAATATACGGCGCTGACCGGCATGGGCTATTCCTTCCTGTACAAAACAGGGGATCTGCGGAATTTCTGGATGGATGACGAGAACCATCTGATCATCGTCACCCGCGGGCCCTGGGCCGGCGCGAGCGAGACCGATTACTGCATGGTAACGCCCGGAGAGTACTGGGACTAAGAGAAGGAAGAGACTGCGGCTTTCCGGTAAAGGTCACGGTGTGACGCTTGTGTCACCGGTCTCCTGCTATCCTGTGTTTACAAATAAGACAGCGGTGCAGTAATGGGAACGATGGCGGCAGGCATGGCCGTCGGTGCGCAGGAAAAGGGCACCGACGCCGCGGAGAAGCCCAGCGGCGACATCACCGAGGAAATGGCAAAAAAGATCGCGATGAAGGATGCCGGTCTTGACGAGGGCTCCTGCAAGGTCGTGAAATGCCGGAAGGACATGGACTACGCCGATTTTGACGATGATGACGATTTTGATTTCGATTTCGATTAATGACGAAAAACAGAGAATACCGGATGAGCTGTGCCGAAAGGCACAGCTCGTTTTATTTTCTGCCCCGCAGTATGCTATAATGAAAAAAACGGCAGTCTGCAGAAACGAAGGAAGCAGGGACAGATGAAAAAGGTTGGGATCACCGCGTGCTCGAATGCGCAGAAGGAAGAATACCGCAGTCAGAATGTGGAACTGGCCGGATACCTCAGATCGCTGGATATCCTGCCGGTGATCAGCGCATGCATGTATGAGGCGGAGCGTCCATATCCCGACAGCGCGAAAGAGAGGGCACAGCAGCTGATGCGCATGTTCGCCGACCCGGACATCGGGGAGATCTACGATATTTCCGGGGGCGACGAGGCGAATCAGATCCTGGACGATCTTGACTATGCGGCCATCGCGAAGAGCAGGGCCGTCTTCTGGGGATACAGCGACCTGACCACGGTCATCAACGCCATCTATGCGATGACCGGGAAAAGCAGCGTCCTGTACCAGGTAAAGCATCTCGTCTCCGGGCAGCACAGGGACCTGCAGAGAAGGCGGTTTACGAACCGGGAGGAGCTGTTCTCCCCCGGGTTCCGGTTCGTGCAGAAGGACGCCATGCGGGGCGTCGTCGTGGGCGGCAATATCCGCTGCTTCCTGAAGCTGGCGGGCACCCGGTATTTCCCGGATCTTGCCGGCAAACTGCTTTTGCTGGAAGCCTGGGGCGGTGTCGTGCCCCAGATGCGGACCTATCTGGCGCAGCTTGCGCAGCTGGGGGCGTTTGAAAAGGTGAGCGGCATCCTGCTCGGCACGTTTACCGCCATGGAGCAGAACCATGCGCTGCCGGATATGGTCACGCTGGTCAAAACCTATGCGAGTCCCGAAACCCCCATCGCGGTCACAGGGGAGATCGGCCACGGGGACGACGCGAAGGCCATCGTCATCGGAAAGGAACTTGTTCTTCGGAGGACGGAAAATGGACAGGAACAGTCAGCAGTCAGTTAACCGGATCCTGGATATCCACTGCCCGAACTGCGGCGCGCCCGCCGCGTACGATATCCGGAGCGGCGTCTACGCCTGCGGGCAGTGCGGCGGGAAGGTGACCGCCGGAGAAGCGGCAAAGGAAAAAGAGGGATTCCGGCAGCTTCTGCAGGGCAGGCTGAAAGAAGCCGCGCCCCGCTTCCGGCTGCAGCGCGCATCCTGCACGGGATGCGGCGCGCAGGTCGTGTTTGCGGAAAATGAGGCGCTGGCGGGATGCGCATTCTGCGGGCGTGCCCTTGTCCGGAAAGAATACCTGCACGACCGGGACCTGCCGGAGATCGTCATTCCCTTCGGCATCACGCAGGAGGAGGCGCGGGAGTGCCTTGCCCGCTGGTGCGCGAAAAACCGCGGGAAACGGGAGGCAAAGCTTCTGGAGCAGAAGATCGACGCCCTCCAGGGCTTCTACCTGCCCTATGAATTCGTCCGCGGACCGGTCTCCTGCAGCGTGAGCCGTATCTCGGGCGGCGGCAGACACACCTGCGGCGGGTTTATCGATGAGGTCTTTGTGAACTGCTCCGCCCAGCTGGACAACCTGCTGCTGGACGGGATGGAGCCCTTTGACCTGAACGGGCTTACGGATTTTGATTTCGGCTATGTCGCGGGGCACCGGGTGAAGACGGACAACATTTCCGGCGAAGAGCTGGAAGCGCGCGTCCGGGCGGAGGTGGGCGAAGCCTACGCGCCGGCGGTGCGCAGGGTCCTGGAGACGAAGGCCGTGAAGATCGACACGGATGTCTCCTCGGTCGTCAGGATGCCGGCGCTTCTGCCGGTCTACTACCTGTCCGACGGGGAGCTTGCGGCGGCGGTAAACGGACAGACCGGCAAAGTCAGCGTGCGGGCGATCAGGGAATCCCATTTCTATTTCCTGCCCTGGTGGCTGAAGGCGATCCTTTCCACGGCCGCGATCAGCGCGGCGGGGTTCCTGGGGTTTACCCTGTTTGGGGCCGGGAAGCAGGATATTCCGGTGCTGACCGGCGTCCTCGCCCTGTTTACCCTGATCGTCACCCTGGCCGCCTTCAGCGATACGGACCGCACGGACTTTAAAGTAAAGCGGGGACACAGGATCTTCACCTCCGGGGACGGGGCGCTTCAGCGGACCCGGGACGGCCTGGTCATGGGCCCTTCACCGGAAAGACAGCTTACCCCGCCGGTCTTTTTTGAAAAGCTGGACGGGAAGATGCAGGAGGTCGTCATCCGCTTTTCCTCGCCGCTCCGCTTTGCCGGGATGATTCTGACGGCGCTGGCGGTGCTGTTTCTCCCGGTCATTGTGGCCCTGTTCCTGAACGGGTTCAACTTTTCCGGGCTGGAGCTGGGCGGCAGCGCGGCGTGGTTCTGCATTTTTGTGCCGGTCATCCCGATCTGGCTGCTTAAATTCGGCGGGATCGAGCTGTACAGCAGACCCTGGTACTACATCGTTTCCCCGGACGGGAAAAAGAAGAGATACCGGGCAAAGCGGGAGAGCGGGATGAGCGCAAAGGACATCATCCTGACCGTGCTGAGGCTTTTGTTTACGCCGCCGGTCTGCTTTGCGGTATGGTTCGGCATTGCGTGCTTTTTCACCATGTGCTGGCTGACCGCGTTCGGGTTCTGATAATACATATCGAGAAAATGGAGGCAGCAGAATGGAAAAGGTGATCGTGGGCCTGTCCGGAGGGGTAGACAGCGCGGTAGCCGCGTATCTGTTAAAAGAACAAGGTTATGAGGTGATCGGCATCACGCTGCGCACCTGGCAGGCGGACGACGGGGAAGAGAGCCGCTGCTGTGAGATCGACGACGCGCGGGCGGCCGCCTTTCAGATCGGCATCCCGTTTTATCCGGTCAACTGCCTCGCGGAATTTGAAAAGAGCGTGATCGGTCCCTTCGTGCAGGACTATGTGAGCGGGCTTACGCCCAATCCCTGCGTTGTCTGCAACCGGGCGATCAAATGGGCGCAGCTTGTCCATTACGCGAAGGTGCTCGGGGCAGAGCACGTCGCCACCGGGCATTACGCCGGCGTGGTCAGGCTGGAGAACGGAAGATACACGGTCAGGAAGGCGAAGTACGCCGATAAGGACCAGACCTATATGCTCTGCAGGCTGACCCAGGAGCAGCTTTCCATGACGCTGATGCCCCTCGGCGGCCTGCCCAAGAGCGAGGTGAGAAAGATCGCCGGGGAGATCGGCCTGTCCGCCGCGAACAAACCCGATTCCCAGGAGATCTGCTTTGTGCCCGACGGCAGCTACGCGGATTTTGTCGCGGAGAGGGCGGGGGACGCCATTCAGGGAGAAGGCAATTTCGTCGATCCATCCGGGAAAGTCCTCGGCAGGCATAAAGGCATCATCCATTATACCGTCGGCCAGCGCAAGGGACTCGGGATCGCCCTGGGCCGCCCGGTCTTTGTTAAAGAGATCCGCGCTGACCGGAACGAGGTGGTCCTCAGCGACGAGGAGGAGATCTTCTCCCGTCAGATCCTGTGCAGGGACGTGAACCTGATGAGCATCCCGGCGATGGAACCCGGCGAGCGCATCTCCTGCAGTGCAAAGATCCGCTACCGCCATGCGGGGGAGAGCGCCGTCATGGAGATGACGCCCTCCGGCTGCGTGCAGCTGACCTTTGCGGCGCCCGTCAGGGCGGCGACCCCGGGACAGTGGGCGGTCTTCTATGATGAGGAGGACAGGGTCATCGGCGGCGGCGTGATCGAGAAGGCATTTCCGGAAGCGGATCTTTAAGCGGAACAAACGGCCTGTATATCCTTTTTTTCTTTTTTATTTCTTTCAATGTTTCTTTAAGACTGGCGATCTATATTGACCTTGTCATCAGGAAATGAAAGAAACCGACGAAGAAAGGAAGGGTATACAGATGATGAAGAAAAGATTTGCAGCAATGATGACGGTGGCAGTGCTTTCGGGCGCGATGGCGGTAACTTCCCTGGCGGAAGGCCCCGCGGCGGATACGGGGATGCAGATGAGCGGCCCGCAGATGCCCGGCCAGCCGCCGCAGACGGGTGAGAACGGCGAGGCTCCGCAGACGGGCGAGAACGGCCGGATGCAGCAGCCCAGCGGGATGGGCCGGGGCGGAAACATGGGAAGAGACGGCCGCCGCGAGAACTTCGGGTTCATCAGGTTTCAAGACAAGGTGACCGACGGCACCATCTCCCAGGAGACCTATGAGGCCATCACAAAGTACATGGAGGAGAATAAGCCGGAGCTTCCGACTGAGACGGAAGACGGTGAGCGCGAGGACAGAAAGGCCGGGGAGGGTCCGGATCTGCTGACGGATCTGCTTGAGGCCGGCGTCATCACCCAGGAGGAGTATGAGAGCCTGTCCGCGGCCAGAGAGTCTGCAAAGCCCGATCAGCAGGGCGAAGCAGGGACGAGACCCGCTGCACCCGGCGAAAAGCCGCAGCAGGACAGTTCCGCTGCCGACGCATC
Organism: uncultured Lachnospiraceae bacterium; assembly: GCA_946618155.1. Lineage (GTDB taxonomy): Bacteria > Bacillota > Clostridia > Lachnospirales > Lachnospiraceae > CAMOKZ01. The sequence goes on from CAMOKZ010000072.1 coordinate 8,326, forward strand.
TTCCTCCGCGGCCGTGAACGACGCGCAGACCGGCGCGCAGAGCAGCGCCCAGACCGGCGAGACTGCCGCTTCATAACTGCCGGAAATGCAGCTGCCGGGAATGCCCGGAAACGATACAGGAGTATACCGCAGGGGCCGCGCAAAGCGGCTCCTGTTTTGCTGAACACGTTCTTTTCACAGACCATTCATTGAAGGTACACATTTCTCCCCTATACTTTTGGAAAACGAAGAGGGGGAGACAGTACTGATGCGTATATTGCTTGTGGAAGATGAAAAACCGCTCTCGGCGGCCATCGTCAGGCTGCTGAAGCAGGAGTTTTTTGAGACGGACGCGGTCTACGACGGCACATCGGGGCTGGATTACGCCCTGGCAGGCGGATACGACGCGCTTATTCTGGATGTGATGCTGCCCGGCATGGACGGCTTTTCCGTCCTGAACAAGATCAGGAAAGAGGGACTGCACACGCCGGTCATGATGCTGACGGCCAGGGGCGAGCTTGAAGATCGGGTGCGGGGGCTGGAGACCGGCGCGGATTATTATCTGCCCAAGCCCTTTGAGAAGAAGGAGCTGATCGCCTGCCTGCGGGCCATCACGAGACGCCGGAAGGAGACCGTCATCCGGGAGCTTTCCTGCGGGGATATCAGCCTGTCGGAAAAGGACGGGAGCCTTGCCTGCAGTGCGACGGGCAAACAGATCCGTCTCTCCGCCAAGGAATACCAGCTGATGGAATTCTTCCTGCGCAATCCCGGCCAGAGCCTTCCCAGGGAGACGATAACCGACAGAATCTGGGGCCTGGAGAGCGAGGCGGAGTACAACAATCTGGAGGTGTATGTGTCTTTCCTGCGCAAGAAACTGGCGTTCCTGGGCGCGAAGACAGCCATCCGGACCACCCGGGGACTGGGTTACTCCCTGGAGTAATAGGGGCGGCGTATGATCAGAAAACTGCAGAGAAGAATGACGGTCCTGGTATGCGCCGTGCTGGTTATGGTCACGGCGGGGATCGTCTTTTTCATCAAT
>CAMOKZ010000073.1 GCA_946618155.1 uncultured Lachnospiraceae bacterium
GCCCGCCTGACCGCGGCTGCGCTGCGGCCGGCCACCGTCAGATAGGCGGCCAGGACAAAGATGAGGATGGGCACCAGATAGGCCAGGCAGCCGAAGGTGCCGAAGAACAGATTGCGCACCGCGCTGCCGAACTGCCCGCCCATGCCGGCAAAGCTGATAAAAATAAGAGCCGCAAAAGCCACGATGATCCAGAGGACGATCTCCGGGCCCACCATGGGATTGCGGTATTCTTCCAGTCTTTTGCTGCGTTCATTGACGGCGCGGCGCTTATCCCTCGCCGCGGCTGCGGAGGCTTTTGACCCGGATGCGGTCCTCCTGTTCCCCGATCCTCCCGCCGTTTTTCTTGCGGAAGCGGTGCTTTTTTTCTTTCCTGAGCCGGCAGCGGCCGCAGATCGGGTTCTGCGGCCGCTTTCCGTCGTTCCTTTTGCCGTCCGGCCTCCCCTTGCTGCCGTCCGGCTCTTGGTTTTTTCAGACATGAATTCTCCCCTTAAAGGAAAACAAATCCCGCGATCGAGATCAGCCCGATGATGAAGCAGTAGATCGCGAAATACTTGAATTTGCGGTTCCTCACGATCACCAGCATGGTCTTGATGCAGACATAGCCCACAACGGAGGCTGCGATCATCCCGGCGATGCAGTTTCCGACGAGTCCGCCGCTCACCATCTCCGAGCCGAGGTCGCCGAGCTCAAGCACAGCGGCGCCGAGGATGGCCGGAATGGAAAGGATGAAGGAGTACTTGACCGCGAAGCGGCGGTCAAACCCGCACAGCAGGCAGGCCGTGATCGTTGCGCCCGAGCGGGAAAGGCCGGGCAGGGTCGCAAAGCCCTGGGCGATGCCGACGAGCACGCCCTCTTTGTAGGTGATATCCCTGGGAATCTTCCAGCAGTTCTCGCAGCGGTCACAGATCAGCAGGAGAACGCCGGTGATCAGCAGGCAGATGCCGGGAACCAGCAGCGTCTCCGTCGCGTTTGCGATCAGCTTTCTGCCGAGGAAGCCCATGATGCCGGTCGGGATGGTGGAAACGATCAGCAGGAGCACGAATTTGCGGTAATTGGACCGCACGATCCGGCGGTACCGCTTCTGTCGCCCGTCACGGCTGCGGGAGAACCGCACGCCGAGATTGTAGAACAGGTCGCCCACCATGTGGACGGCTTCCACGATCAGCTTCCAGATATCCCTCCAGTAAACGATGAATACGACCAGCAGCGTGCCCAGATGGAGCATGATGTCAAACAGGATGCTGCTGCCGGTATCAATGTGAAAAATGTTCTGTGCGATCGCCAGGTGTCCGGAACTGCTGACCGGCAGGAATTCCGTCAGTCCCTGGATGATTCCGAGAAAGATCGACTGAAAAAAGGTCATTGCTGCCTCCATGCGTCAAATGCTGCACTCAGATATAGAAATAGCGCTCCTTCAGATCGCCCACCATGCGGATGTAGGTCTCTCTGCACGCCTCCTTCTCCCCTGCCTCGATCATGCGCACGCAGGGAGAAAGATACTCGTCCCAGATGCTCCTGTAGATCCGGCCGGAATCAGGTTCGGCCTGGATGTGCTTGACGATGGTCGGCGCGATGTCATAGTAATGGCGGATCTGCTCGGGCCCGTCCGGCATCAGGGAAAGGTAGCCGTCACGGTAGTCACGCATCAGCTCCAGCTCATAGCAGTCGTCCCCGCGGCCGAGGGCCTCGCAGACGGCGGTGGTGATGTAGCAGAACTTGCGGTGAAAACCCTTTTCGATGTAATCAAACTCTGCTGCCTGCAGATTGGTTTTCGGGAAGGCTTCCTTCCAGGCGACCAGAAGAGCGTCGACCAGCGGTCTGGAGCTCTTTCCCGCGTAGCGCAGAATGGCGGGGAACACAAAGACCACCATGGTCAGATTCAGGTCCATCAGGGCCTGGTCCCGGTGATAGCCTTTCTTCTCGCCCTCGATCTTCTCCTTTGCCGTCTCCGTCAGCGCCGCAGCCATGTGTTCGACCATGGTGTCGGGCTCCAGAACGGTCCTGTAGAGCTCTTCGACCGAATCAAGGACGGGAACGATCTTCAGATAGGCGTCCTCAAACGCGTCCTTGTAGCGGTTCCGTTTGAAATTCTGCATGGGATTGCTCATCACGCCGAGCAGCCCGCGCATACCCTCCCGGGCAGTCAGATACTGGTTCATTACCGGTTATTCCTCCAGGTTGGTATAGACAGCCTGTACGTCGTCATCCTCATCAAGCATGTCCAGCGTGCGCTGAAGCATCTTGAGCGCGTTTTCGTCGGTCACCGTCACGAAGGTGGACGGGATCATGGTCTCCTCGGCGGAAGCCATGGGTACGCCTGCCGCTTCGAGCGCCTCCCTGACCGTGCCCAGATCGTCCGGAGCCGTCAGGATCTCAAAGCTGTCCTCCTTCTCCGCGAAGTCCTCAGCGCCGGCGTCCAGCGCGACCATCATCAGGTCGTCCGCTTCCATCTCGCACTCTTCCCGGTCGATGATGATCTGACCCTTGGCGGAAAAGCCGTAGGAGACGCAGCCCGGGGTGCCGATGCTGCCGCCGCCCTTGGTGAAGGCGCTGCGCACATTGGCGGAGGTACGGTTGCGGTTGTCGGTCAGGGCTTCCACGATGATCGCGACGCCGGCCGGGCCGTAGCCTTCGTAGGTGACGTGCTCGTAGTTGACGGAGCCGACATCGCCGGCCGCCTTCTTGATGCCGCGGTCGATGGTATCGTTGGGCATGTTGTTGGCCTTGGCCTTCGCGATCACGTCGCGCAGCTTGCTGTTGTTGGCCGGATCAGGTCCGCCCTCCTTGACCGCGATGGCGATCTCACGGCCGATGATCGTAAAAATCTTGCCCTTCGCGGCGTCGTTCTTTTCCTTTTTGTGCTTGATGTTGGCGAATTTGGAATGTCCGGACATATTATTTCTCCTTTTCCTGTGTGTCTTTTGTCTCCCCTGCGGCGTCCGCATCTTCGGGCTCGCCGAGGGCCGCGGCGCGTACGCGCCGGATCATTTTATCCTCCACCTGCAGAATGGTATAGGCATACTGCCGGTCACAGACAGTCACCTGCACGTCCTCCGGTCCCGGAATGTGGTCGAGCCGGTCGATCAGGTAGCCGTTCAGTGTATCAAAATCCTCCCCGCCGAAGTCCGTTCCCAGGGCGTCCGCCGCTTCGTCGAGCGGGGTCAGGCCGTCCAGAATAAAGGAACCGTCCTCCTGCGGCACGATCATCTTCTCATCCCGGTCGTACTCATCCAGGATGTTGCCGACGATCTCCTCCAGAATATCCTCCATCGTGACCAGGCCGGCGGTTCCGCCGTACTCATCCACCACGATGACCATCTGGAGCTTCTTGGCCTGCATGCTGCGGAACAGCGAGCTGATGCTGCGGGTCTCCGGAATGAAGGTCACCTCGCGCAGAAGCCCGGGGATGTCGCGCAGGAGCCAGTTGTCATAGCCGCCTTTGCTCTGGAAGACCATGGCGTCGCGCAGATGCAGCACGCCGATGATATTGTCGATGTCCCCCTCGTAGACGGGAAACCGGGAGTTGTGCTCGCCGGTCATCGCCGCGATGGCTGCCTGCAGGTCCAGACCCGCGCTGATCGCGCTGATGTTGCGCCGGTGGGTCATGATGTCGTGGGCTTCCTTGTCGTCGAGCTCGAAGATGTTGCGGATCATCTTGGTCTCATGCTCGTCGAGGACGCCCTGCTCATGTCCCTCGTTGACCATCGAGATGATCTCGTCCTCCGTCACCTCGTCCTCGTACTCGCCCGGCGTCACCCCGAAGATTCTCGAGATGCCATGGGCGGTGTGGATAAGCAGGAAGATGACGGGGAAGGTCACGGTCATCAGGAAACGCACGAAGGGATAGAGCGTGTGGCTGAACGCGTCCGCCCAGCGCCTGCCGATGAGGAGCGGGAGCTGGCTGCCCACCAGGGTAAAGACGAAAGCACTGATGAGGCAGGCGCCCCACAGAGGAAGCTGCCCGCAGCCCGCAAGCATCTCGGCGCCGAATACCGCCTCCAGCAGAAGCAGAAGCCTTGCGGTAAGCAGAAAACGCGTCGGCTCGTCCTTCATGATCTGGAGCTGGCGCGAATAGGGCCTGCCCTGCTGTGCCTGTTCCTCAAAAATACTTTCCGCGATGGTGTCCAGTGCGGATTCAAATGCTGACACGGCAAAGGCCGCCGCAAGAAGAACCCCGAATACGATCAGCCGCAAAAGCGGACTATCACTGCTGTCCATGTCTGTTAATTCTTTCTCCTTTATCTGTAACAAACTAAACGATTATAGCATTTCCCGCCATTCTAGTCAAGAACAGCGGCCTCTCCGGCGGGATAGACGCGGGGCACGCGGGCGCTCACGTCGCAGACGAATTCATAGGGGAACCGTCCCGACAGATCCCCAAGCTCCTGCGCGGTGATCTCCGCTTCCCCGTCCCGGCCCAGGAGCGTCACCTCGTCGTGGACGGCGGCCTCCGGGATATCCGTCACGTCGACCATCATCTGGTCCATGCATACCCGGCCGAGGATGGGGGCTTTCTTCCCCCGGATCAGCACATAGCCCTTGCTGCTCAGGCTCCTCGGGTACCCGTCCGCGTAGCCCACGGGAATGGTCGCGATCCTGGTCCTGCGCCCGGTCACAAAGGTCCCGCCGTAGCTGACCCCCGTGCCGGCCTCGCGCACCCGCATGGCGGAGATGCTGCTCTTCCACTCCATGGCGGGTGAAAGGGCGCAGCTTGCCGGGTCCACCTCGTTGGAGGGATAGATCCCGTAACCGGTGATTCCGGCGCGCACGCAGTCAAGGTTCATTCCGGGCAGCTCCAGGATGGCCGCGCTGTTGGAGCAGTGCAGCATCCGGATATTCACGCCGGCTTCGCGCAGGGCCGCGGCAAAGGCGGTAAAGCGCGCGTACTGCCGGTGGGTGAAGGTCTTGTCCGTCTCGTCCGCCTTCGCGAAGTGGGTGAACATGCCCTCCAGGTCGATGCCGGGCAGGGCGCTGATGCTGCGCACCAGCTCCACATCCTCAGGCGTATCGGAGACGCCTATCCTCGACATGCCGGTATCCGCGGCAATGTGGATGTGCACATCCTTCCCCAGCCTGACCGCCGCATCGGAGAGCGCCTTTGCGCAGTCCAGGGTAAAGACGGCCGGGCGGATGTCATGGCGCACGATGGTCCCGGCGTCCTTCGGGAACACATAGCCGAGGATGAGCACGGGCTTGGTCAGTCCCGCCTCCTTCAGCTCCAGGGCCTCCTCCACGGTGGCCACGGCAAATCCCCAGAGGAAGGGGTAGGGTTCGAGGGCCCGCGCAGCGGGCACCGCCCCGTGTCCGTAGGCGTTCGCCTTGACGACCGCGATCATCTTCGTGCCCGGGGAAAGCAGGGCGTGCATATTTTCATAGTTGCGGCGGATCGCGTCAAGGTGAATGACGGCCTTCGTCCGGCATGCGCCCCTGTCCGCTTCCGCCGCGGATTTCTGTTCCATGATGATCTCTGTCTCCATTATTCTGTCCCTGCCTCCTGCTGTCCCTCCTGAACCTCCGTTTCCCGGGCCGCCCTTGCGGTCCTGTGTCCCAGCCGGTAGGTCAGTTCCATCATGCTTTCGGAAAGATTGACATTCTCCACCACCGTGCCTTCGCCCACGGGAAGATCGATACCGGAGAAATTCCAGATCCCCTCCACCCCGTGACGGGCAAGGACGGGCAGCACATCAAGGGCGCCCTGCCTCGGCAGCGTCAGGGCGGCGATGTCCACCTCGTTGACGGAGAGGAAGTCGTCCAGCTGGTCCACGTGCTGCACGACGATGTCCCGCACCTTGGTGCCGACGCGCTCCGGCGCCACATCAAACAGGCCGGTCACGTGCATGCCCTTGTCCTGGAACCGGACATAGCTGGCCAGCGCGCTTCCCAGGTTGCCGGTGCCCACGATGATCATCGTGTAGGTCCGGTCAAGCCCCAGTATTCTGGCGATCTCCTCCCGCAGGTAGGCCACATTGTAGCCGTAGCCCTGCTGGCCGAATCCGCCGAACAGGTTAAGGTCCTGGCGGATCTGGGAAGCCGTCACATGCATGATCCGGCTCAGTTCCCCCGAGGAGATCCTGTCTTTTCCCTCTTTCATCAGCATGCCCAGATATCGGTAATAGCGCGGCAGGCGCTTAACCACCGCATTGGATATCCGCTTTTCCTGCATAGTTTCCTCCTTTGACGGGATCACCCGTACAGACAGGTATTTGGATTATATTATAAGGTAAATGTAAATTTACTGTCAATCTCGCCCTTCCAATTTAGGCCCGATCGCGCGGTTGTCTTTTCTTCATATTTTTGATACCATAAAGTATTGTGCGGGCACGGACAGCCCGCGGCAGAATAAGGAGAGAATAGCCATATGATTCTGGCATGTCACAATATTGCAGTATCCTTCGCCGAGGTACCGGTCCTGCGCGGCGTATCCTTCCACATTGAGGAGCACGAGAAGGCCGCCCTGATCGGCATCAACGGCGCAGGGAAATCCACCCTCCTCAAGGTCATCATGGGGGAACTGGCCGCCGACGAAGGGCAGGTCACGCTGGCAAAGGGGGCCCGGGTGGGCTACCTCGCCCAGCAGGATATGCTCACGGTGCGCGGCACCATCTACGAGGAGGCGGCAAAGGTCCGCAGAGAGGTCTTCGAGCTTGAGGACCGCATGCACGAGCTCGAGGAGCAGATGAAGGGCGTCTCCGGCGCTGCGCTGGACGACCTCATGGAGCAGTACCACCTGGCCCAGGCCCGCTACGAGCTGATCGGCGGGTACAGCTGCCGCAGCGAGATCGCCGGCGTCCTGAAGGGCCTGGGCTTCTCCCCCGACGAATTTGACCGGCCTGCCCAGACCCTCTCCGGCGGGCAGAAGACCCGGCTGGCTCTTGGACAGCTTCTGCTCTCCGCCCCGGACCTCATCCTGCTGGATGAGCCGACCAACCATCTGGATGTCAGCGCCGTGCAGTGGCTTGAGGGATATCTTGCCGCCTACCAGGGCGCGGTCCTCATCGTCTCCCACGACCGGTATTTCCTTGACCGCGTCGTGACCAAGGTGATCGAGATCGAGCACGGGGAGGCCATCTCCTTCTCCGGCGGCTACAGCGCCTTCGCGGAAAAGAAAAAACAGCTGCGCGAAGCGCAGCTGCGGGCGTACCTCAAGCAGCAGCAGGAGATCCGCCACCAGGAGGAGGTCATTGCCAGGCTCAAATCCTTTAACCGGGAAAAATCCATCAGGCGGGCCGAGAGCCGGGAGAAGATGCTGGAGAAGATGGAGCGCCTGGACAAGCCGCCCGGAGAGGACGACGCCCTGCGCCTGCGCTTCTCCCCCGCCAAGGTGAGCGGCAAGGATGTGCTCCATGTGGAGGACCTGGCCAAGGCCTTCGACGAACCGCTCTTTTCGGATCTGTCCTTTGACATCCGCCGCGGCGAGCGGGTCGCCCTGATCGGGGACAACGGGACGGGCAAATCGACCATCCTCAAGATCATCAACGGCCTCGTGGACGCTGACCGGGGACTTGTCACCCTGGGCACCGGCGTCATAATCGGCTATTACGACCAGGACCACCAGGTCCTGCATCCGGAAAAGACCCTCTTCGAGGAAGTGAGCGATCTGCGCCCGGCCATGACGGACCTGCAGATCCGCAATCTCCTCGCCTCCTTCCTTTTCACCGGGGACGATGTGTTCAAGCGGGTCAAGGACCTTTCCGGCGGCGAGCGCGGACGCCTTTCCCTGGCGCTCCTGATGCTCTCCGAGGCGAATTTCCTTATCCTCGACGAGCCGACCAACCATCTGGACATCGTCTCCAAGGAGATCCTGGAGGACGCCCTGCGCGAGTATACGGGGACCGTCTTCTTCGTCTCCCACGACCGGTATTTCATCAACCGGACCGCGACGCGCATCCTGGAGCTCACCGGGCAGACGCTGATCGGCTATGCGGGCAACTATGACTACTATCTGGAAAAGGTGACCGAGCTTCGGGCTGTCTTTACCGGCGCCGGTCAGGAAGAGACGCGCAAAGGCGCCGCGGACGCGGCTGCAGCTGCAGCGGCAGGGGAAGCCCCCGTCTCCGCGAAGGAAGCCTGGGAAAAGAAGAAAGAGGAAGAGGCAAAGCTGCGCAGACAGCGCGGCGAACTGAAAAAAACAGAGGCCCGGATCGAGAGCCTCGAGGAGCGGGACGCCGAGATCGACGCGCTGCTGGCCACCGAGGAGATCTATACCGATCCGGACCGTCTGCGTGAGCTCTCGCGGGAAAAAGCCGCGATCGGGCAGGAGCTCGCTGCCCTGTATGAACGCTGGGAGGCGCTTGCCGATTAACGGCAGGCAGCCTCCAGATTTTTTCTTATCTCCCGGATGAAGGTGAGACTCGTCACCGTCTGCGGGTCCGGGAGAGTCGTGATCCTTGCCAGATCCCCCGTCATGATACCGCTCTCGATGGTATCCGTCACTGCCTTCTCGAGCCGGTCGGCGAAAACGCCGAGCTCGTCGATCCCGTCCAGCTGGCCGCGCTTGCGCAGGGCCCCCGTCCAGGCGTAGATCGTCGCCACCGGGTTCGTGGAGGTCTCCTCCCCCTTCAGGTGCTTGTAATAATGGCGCTGCACGGTGCCGTGGGCGGCCTCGTACTCGAAGCAGCCGTCCGGCGAGACCAGGACAGAGGTCATCATCGCCAGGGAGCCGAAGGCGGACGAGATCATATCGCTCATCACATCCCCGTCGTAATTCTTGCAGGCCCAGATGAATCCGCCCTCCGATTTCATCACGCGGGCGACCGCGTCGTCGATCAGGGTGTAAAAATAGGTGATCCCCGCTTCCTTGAACTTATCCGCGTACTCCTTATCGAAGATCTCCTGGAAGATATCCTTGAAGGTATGGTCGTACTGTTTGGAGATGGTGTCCTTCGCGGAGAACCAGATCTCCTGGTGCGTGTCGAGGGCGAAGGCAAAGCAGCTTCTGGCAAAGCTCTCGATGGAGCCGCGCAGGTTGTGGACGCCCTGCAGGATGCCGGGGCCCTTGAACTCGTGGATCAGCGCGCGCTGCTCATTTCCGTCCTCGCCGGTGAAGACAAGCTCGGCCCTGCCGGGACCGGGCACGATCATCTCCGTGTTCTTGTAGATATCGCCGTAGGCGTGACGGGCGATCGTGATCGGTTTCTTCCAGGTACGGACGTTCGGCTCGATCCCTTTGACCAGGATGGGCGCGCGGAAGACCGTGCCGTCCAGGATGGCGCGGATGGTACCGTTGGGGCTCTTCCACATCTCCTTCAGGTCATACTCCTCAACGCGGGCGGCGTTGGGGGTGATCGTCGCGCACTTGACCGCAACGCCGAGGCGCTTCGCCGCCTCCGCGGCGTCGA
>CAMOKZ010000074.1 GCA_946618155.1 uncultured Lachnospiraceae bacterium
ACGTGCAAGCACGACGAGTCAGAACCCGATGCCAGACCGGCCGTGAATAGTAACCAGGGAAAACATAATATCACGGAGAAGCGCCGGCCTTGTCTAACAGGTTAGACATTTTGGCGCCCGGCATTCGGTATCCTGTTCATGGTTCGCGAAAAAATCACAGCGTATAGTAGGAGCCCTTTTTCACAGAAACGGAGGTACGCTATGCTATACGACAACAGGATCACCGGTAGAGTCATTTTCGAGCTGCGCATGAAAAAAGGCCTGACACAGGAAGTGCTGTCAGGCCTTGCCTGTATTCCCCGCAGCCACCTGGCCATGATCGAGAGCGGCAGGATAAGTCCCACCGTGGATACGCTCTGGAAGATCGCCGAAGCGCTCGGCATGCACCTGAGCGATCTGATCAGGCTCGTTGAAGACGAAACGGCGCCCGGGTAATCTTACCCGGGCGCCTGCCGCGTTTTTCAGAATCATCAGATAAACTTTACTGCAGTGCCGTACGCCATCACTTCAGCCGCCGACTGCATCACGGAAGCGGAAGAATACCGCAGCCCCACAATGGCGTCCGCGCCGAGTCTCTCGGCTTCCTCGACCATCCGCTTGGTCGCCAGCGCGCGGGCGTTGTTCATCATCTCATTATACTTTGTCAGTTCGCCGCCCACCAGCGTTTTCAGGCTTGCGCCGATATCTCTTGCCACATTGACGGTCTGGATGGTGCTTCCCTTGACCAGACCCAGCATTTCCAGCTGTTTCCCGCTGATTCCATCAGTAGTTACTAAGATCATCTTCTTCGCCTCCTTTGATTTCTTCTATTCTTTCCCGCAGCACGACGATCAGCGCCGTTCCCAGCGCGATCAGGGGCAGGGTGAGCACAACTTTAGCCGCAAATGCGGCGTCCGCGCCCGCGATCAGGATCACATACACGGCAAGATAGGCAAGCAGCAGAAATACGATCACGATCGGGGCAATCATCTTTTTCCCTTTGGGTGACATAACGCAGCCTCCTTATTCATGTCTTTTCATGCTGTCGGCAAACCCCTTCAGGAAGGGCGCCGCGACATTGGTGAACAGTAAGACCAGCAGGATGACAGGAAGCAGCCCGATCCCAAAGCAGAGGATCCATCTGAGGACCCAGAGTCCGGCAATCACGCCGAAGACCGTGCGGAGCGTCCTGCCCGCCTCCCTGTTTCCGGAAAATACGGAAATCAGGATCCAGATCACAAAAATATTCATTAACATGCTCCTCACTCCTTTCCCTAAGGGTAACAAAAAAGACCCTTATCATGACCGGTGTCACAATAAAAGTCTCGCTCATTAAGCCCGGACCGGATACCCGGCGCAGCGCACTGCGCGGTGTATCGTGGTGACGATCGGGGGCACGCCCGAAGGCGATTCGCTACTCCCTTGTATTGATTGACAATAAATTATCACTATTATTTCGAATTGTCAAGCAGCTTTGCAGAATTTTAATCTTCGTTTAACAATTGTTCCCATCCCGCCGCAGAATGCCGCTGCGCCGCACTGTACGCGGCGCACGGCAATAGCGGAATAGCAGCCTTACTCCCTCGCATGAAGCATCCTGAGCACCGCTGCCAGCACGCCGCAGCAGACGCCGGCGATCGGCCATACGATCCAGGTGATATCCCAGCGTCCGGTCAGGAAGCTGACGGTCAGGTAGATTGCTGTCGCCAACGCCCAGTAGATCCCCATCACGGTCTCGCTGCGCCCGCTTTCACGCTTATTCTCTCTCGAATACTCGCCTTCTTCGAGAAGGGCGTTCATTGCATCCATGATAATACTCGTGCGGACGATCAGCATCACGCCAACAGCCACCATGGCCAGCAGGACGCATACGGATATCGCCATAGCCAGATCGCTCTCATTGACGATCAGAGCGACAAAAATCGGGACGCAGGAGAGCACGCACAGCAGGATCCCGATGATCATATAGCGCATGTGCTGTGCGCCATATCTCTCTTTCCGCTCCCTGACCATGCCGTCTACGCCGTAGGCGGTCTCGATGGCCTCTTTTCCAATATACTCATACGCCGACAGTTTCATCCCGTAGTAAACGAAAATGCCGACAGCCGTACCAACCAGGAGCATGAGCACCAGGAGTCCAATTCCGCCGGCCTGGTTTTCCGTGAACGGGAGCAGGCCCGCCTCCTGGGCGGCAGAGAGCAGGATAAGCAGAATCGGGGACAGGATGCAGAGCATCACGCCGATCGCGATCTGTCCGGACGATACCGCTTTTAATTGAAGGAAGCCGTAGGCCTCCTCCATGGAGACCGGACGCAGAGGCTCAGGCTCAGGTGCCTTCCTCCCATCCGTAAAAGGGGGCATGTCCGGCACTGCGCCTTTCTCCTGTCCTTCCGGCAGGATAGGCAGCTCGTCCAGCTCCACCTCATCCTTCAGCAGGGTATCCGTGCTGACCTCAAATAATTTCGCGAGCGCAAGCACGCGGTTCAGATCCGGTGTTGACTGCGCGCTCTCCCATTTGGAGATCGCCTGCCGGCTCACGCCGATCTTTTCCGCAAGTTCCTCCTGTGACCATCCGTTCCGTTTTCTCAGCAGAGTGATTTTTTCCGCAAGTATCATCTTGTTTACCTCCGTTTCTGCGGCGCCTTTCTGCGCCCCTCCTGATGGCCAGAGAATAACGTTTTTCGCCGTTGCAGGCTACCAATTCAGCCTTGCAATCTGTCAACCGGCGGTTGCTTTTGGCCTGTTTCGGCCTCACTCTGCCGCTTCAACGAACGCCCGGAAGATCTTTCTGCTGTTTTCGTCCGTCTCGTATAAAAACTCGGGATGCCACTGCACCGCCCACAGGAACCGTCTGTCCGGCATATACGCAGCCTCGATGAGTCCGTCCTCCGACAGTCCCATCGCCCTGAGGCCCGGCGCAAGTTCCTTCACCGCCTGGTGATGCAGGCTGTTTACCTCGATCCGGTCCTTCTGCAGGCACCGGTAAAGAGGCGAGTCCGCTTCGATCGTTACGCCATGGGTCGGCCGCTCGTAGGGCATGCCCTGACGGTGCACCGTCGCCGACGGATGCTGGGACGGCAGGTCCTGATACAGTGTCCCGCCAAGAAACGCGTTGATGAACTGGATCCCGCGGCAGATGCCGAGGATGGGCTTGCCCGACGCCAGCGCCGCGGCCAGGTAGACTTTTTCCGCCGCATCCCGCTCCGGGCTGGTCACGCCCAGTTCCTCCAGCGGTTCCTCATGGTAAAGCGACGGGGAGACATCCTGCCCTCCCGTGAACAAAAAGCCGTCGCACAGGCCAATGAGCTGCGCAGCCTCCTCCTCATCTGCCTCGATCGGCAGGATGACAGGAAGACCGCCCGCATTTCTGATCCCGTTCATGTAGTTCGGCAGCATCCAGATACTATCTTTTTCCTTATCCCAAAGGGGCGTCACGCCGATGATCGGTTTCATATCCTCTCCAGTACCTCCTCTGTCATCTCCGCGCAGGTCAGCATCTTTTCTCCCGGCGCGGCAATGTCCGCCGTACGGCAGCCCGCAAGGAGCGCCTCGTCCACCGCTCTCTCGATGACGTCCGCCTCTTTGCCGAGGCCGAAGGAATAGCGCAGCATCATGGCTGCGGACAGAATGGTCGCGGTCGGATTGGCTTTTCCGGTCCCCGCGATGTCCGGCGCGGAGCCGTGGATGGGCTCGTAGAGCCCCCGCGTTCCCTCGCCGAGGGAGGCGGAGGGCAGAAGGCCGATGGATCCGGTGATCTGGCTCGCCTCGTCGGAGAGGATATCCCCGAACATGTTGGTGGTCACGACCACGTCAAACCGGGACGGGTCGCGCACCAGCTGCATGGCTGCATTGTCCACCAGCATATCCTCCACGGTAACGTCCGGATATTCCTCCGCCACGCGGTGTACGGTCTCCCTCCACAGGCGCGAGGTCTCCAGAACGTTCGCCTTGTCGATGCTGGTCACTCTGCCGGAGCGCTTCCGCGCGGCGTCAAAGGCCACCCGCGCGATCCGCTCGATCTCCATGACGGAATACGCCTCCGTGTCGTAGGCCTCCGGTCCGAATTTTCCTTCCCGCCTGCCGCGCTCGCCAAAGTAGATGCCGCCGGTGAGTTCGCGCACCATCAGCAGGTCAAATCCCTTCGCCGTGATGTCCGCGCGCAGCGGGCACTTCCCGGCCAGCGCCGGGTAGAGCTTCGCGGGGCGCAGGTTCGTGTAGAGCCCCAGTGCGGCGCGCAGGCCGAGCAGCGCCTTCTCCGGCCGCCTGTCCCCGGACAGTCCGTCCCATTTGGGGCCGCCCACCGCGCCAAGCAGTACGCTGTCGGCCGCAAGGCAGCCCTCCACAGTCTCCCGGGGAAGCGGCTCCCCGCACGCGTCGATGGCGCAGCCGCCGGCGGGATACGCGGTGAAGCTGAACCTATGGCCGAATGCGGCGCCGGTCTTTTCCAGCACGGCGACCGCACTCTCCACGATCTCCGGGCCGATTCCGTCACCCTTTACGAGTGCGATCCTGTATTCCATGTCATTGTCCTCCCGCGTCCTGATGCTCCTGCCGGTCCTTTAAATAGGCCAGCAGGCCGCCGTGCTCGATGATGGTTCCGATGAAGGGCGGGAACGCGGTCGCCGTAAACTGCCTGCCGCTGGTCTCGTCCGTGATGATGCCCTTCTCCAGATCCACCGACACCGTGTCCCCCGCGCAGATTGCCTGTGCCGCCTCCGGGCACTCCAGAATGGGGAAGCCGATGTTGATCGCGTTGCGGTAGAAGATCCGCGCGAAGCTTGCCGCGATCACGCAGGAGGCGCCGCTCGCCTTGATCGCGATGGGGGCGTGCTCCCGCGAGGAGCCGCAGCCGAAGTTCCAGCCGCCGACCACGATATCGCCCTGCTGCACGGTCGACGCGTATCCAGCGTCGATGTCCTCCATGCAGTGCCGGGCGAGGGCCTCCGGCGACGGGTCGTTCAGGTACCGCGCCGGGATGATCACGTCCGTGTCCACATTGTCCCCGTATTTAAACACCTTTCCGGTCAGCATTTCTTTTCTCCTCCCTGTCTTATCCTGCGCCTTCAGTCCGCAAGGTCAGCCGGCGAAGCCAGAACGCCCGCTGCCGCGCTGGCCGCTGCCACGGCCGGGGAGGCGAGGATGACCTCGCTCTTGACATGCCCCATGCGGCCCACAAAGTTCCGGTTCGTCGTCGACACCGCTCTCTCCCCCTGCGCCATGCAGCCCATGTGCCCGCCCAGGCACGGCCCGCAGGTCGGGGTGGAAAAGGCGCAGCCAGCCTCCAGGAAGATCTGCGTCAGGCCTTCCTTCAGGCACTGCAGGCTGATCTCCTGCGTGGCGGGAATGACGATGCAGCGCACATTCGGGGCCACCTTCCGGCCCTTCAGGATGGCCGCCGCGGTGCGAAGGTCCGAGATCCGCCCGTTCGTGCAGGATCCGATCACGACCTGGTCGATCGCCATGCCGCGTACCTCGTCAATGGTGCGGGTGTTGGAGGGCAGGTGCGGCAGGGCCACCGTGGGCGCGAGCTTGTCGAGCTCGATCACGACCTCCCGCTCGTAGGGCGCGTCCTCATCCGCCTCATACGACGTCCACGGGCGCGATACCCGTCCGGCGACGTACTCTCTTGTCTTCTCATCCACGGGGAAGATCCCGTTCTTTGCCCCCGCTTCGATCGCCATGTTCGCGATGGTAAACCGGTCGTCCATCGAGAGCGCGGCGACGCCGGGTCCCGTGAACTCCAGGGAACGGTACAGTGCCCCGTCCACGCCGATCAGGCCGATCAGATGGAGGATGACGTCTTTCCCGCTGACATAGGGCCCCGGCTCTCCGGTCAGGGTGACCCTGATCGCGGCGGGCACCTTGAACCAGTTTTCCCCCGCCGCCATGCCGGCCGCCATATCGGTGGAGCCCACGCCGGTGGAGAAGGCGCCCAGGGCGCCGTAGGTGCAGGTATGGCTGTCCGCGCCGATCACGCACTCGCCCGGTGCGACCAGGCCTTTTTCCGGCAGCAGGGCGTGCTCTATTCCCGCCTGCCCCACATCGTAAAAATGGGTGATGCCGAAGCGATGGGCAAACTCCCTCGCCTTTTTGCACAGCTGCGCGGACTGGATGTCCTTGCAGGGCGTGTAGTGGTCGAGGACGATCGCGATCTTCTCCCGGTCGAAGACCCGGGTGAAGCCGGCGCCGTCAAATACATCCACGGCGACGGGCGTCGTCACATCGTTCCCGAGGACCAGGTCGAGCTTCGCCTCGATCAGGTCGCCCGCCTTTACGCTTTCCAGTCCCGCGTGGGCCGCGAGGATCTTCTGGGTCATCGTCATGCTCATGATGCGCTCTCTCCTTTCCGGGTGGCGGCGCAAAGCTTGTTCATTGCGCGGATATAAGCCACGATACTGGCCTCCATCACATCCGTCGAAAGCCCCTTGCCGTTATAGTTCTTCCCGCCGGAGGTAAGGCGCAGGGTAACGGCGCCCAGCGTATCCTTGCCCTCGGAGACCGAATGGATATCGTAGATGTCAAAGCTGTGCTCCACCGGCTTCACGATCTTGTCGATCGCCTTGAACGCGGCGTCGATGGGGCCGTCGCCGCGGCAGACCTCCTCATACTTCACGCCGTCCCTGATCAGGCTGACCGTGCAGGTCGCCGTGGTGAAATTGCTGGTGTAGACTGCGAACCAGTCGAGCTGGTATCCCCCGTCGTCCCTCGTGTCCTGCCCGGCCGTGTGCTGGGAGGCCAGCGCAGCCAGGTCGTCGTCCGTGATATTCTTTTTCCTGTCGCACAGGACCTTAAAAGCCTCAAAGCACTGCTGCAGCTCTTCCTTGCTCAGCGTAAAGCCCAGATCCCGCAGGCGCTGGTCCAGGGCGTGCTTTCCGGAATGCTTGCCGAGCACGATATTGTCCGTCACGATGCCCAGGGATTCCGGCGTCAGGATCTCGTAGGTCTGTTTGTTGGCGAGCACGCCGTGCTGGTGGATCCCCGCCTCATGGGCAAAGGCGTTGCGCCCGACGATCGCCTTGTTCAGCGGGGCCCTCTGGCCGATGATGCTGTAGACCATCCGGCTGGCCGGGGAGATCTGTGTCGAATCGATGCGCGTGCTGTAGGGGTAGATGGCGGGGCGCGTGCGCATCGCCATCACGACCTCCTCAAGGGCCGTGTTGCCCGCGCGCTCGCCGAGGCCGTTCACCGTGCACTCGATCTGCCTTGCCCCGCCCATCACGCCGGCCAGGGAATTGGCCGTCGCCAGGCCAAGATCATTGTGGCAGTGGACGGAAAATACAGCCTTGTCGCTGTCCGGAACATTTGCGCGCAGGTATTCGATCAGCTTCTGCATCTCGGCAGGCGTCGTGTAGCCGACCGTATCCGGAATGTTCACGGTCGTCGCGCCGGCGCGGATGGCGGCGTCCACGACCCGGACAAGGAAATCCCAGTCGCTGCGCGTCGCGTCCTCAGCGGAAAACTCGATATTGGAGCAGTATTTTTTCGCATAGGCGGTCATGTCGCGGGCCGCGGCCAGCACCTCCTCCGGCGTCATCTTCAGCTTCGCCTCCATGTGGAGCGGGCTCGTGGCGATAAACAGGTGGATGCGCGGGTCCGCCGCGACGCGGACCGCTTCCCACGCCGCGTCGATATCCCTGGTGTTTGCCCGCGCAAGGGACGCGACCGTGCATTCCTTTACCGCCTGCGAGATCGCACGGACAGACTCAAAATCCGCAGGCGAGGAGATCGCGAAGCCGGCCTCCATCACATCGACCTTCATCTTCTCCAGGCATCTGGCGACCTCGATCTTTTCTCTCACATTCATGGAGCATCCGGGAGACTGTTCGCCGTCCCGGAGCGTAGTGTCAAAGATAATGACCTGATCCATTTTTTCCTCCTTCTGACATCCGGGTGATGAGTTGCAGAGTGCGAGCAGCTCCGGAAGCTTTGGACAACAAAAAGTCCCTGAAGCGTTTCTCGCTTCAGGGACGAATTTGCATCCGCGGTACCACCCTGATTCCTCCCCTGACGGGAGACATCTCCTGAACTCTGACAAGTTCTCGGCCTGTAACGGGGCCAGCCGGGTCGAACTACTTTTTCTCCCGCATCGGAAGAAAGTTCGCAGGACCTGCTCGGGAAGCAGACTGCACATTGATGATCCGTACCGGCTCGCACCAGCCGCCGGCTCTCTGAAACCCTCACATCACGGCATAATTCCGTCATCGCATTTGGTGTGATGAAATTTTCTTGATTAAACCACAGGGCGTGACGTTTGTCAACAAAAAATTCAAACTGGTACTATATGGAGACTACTGTCGCAGGACTTGTCCAAAACCCGTTTTCCCTGTAGGATATTAGGAAACGTGCAATGCGGTAAACTGCCGCAGGGAGGTTTGTCTTGGAAAAAATCGTACGCTGCAGAATCCGTCCGGAGGACGGCGGCCTTACTGTTGAAAAAGCCGCTCTTCTCCGCCTGGGCCTGACCAGGCATCAGCTCCGGAGCGCAAAATTCAGGCAGGACGGCATCCGCCTGAACGGCGTGCGCGTACGCACGAACGCCCCGGTCGCACCGGGGGACCTGCTGGAGATCTGTCTGGAAGCCGATGTGCCTGTCGATGGCACTGCCAATACAGCCGATGCAGCCGCGTCGGCAGTCGATCCGGCGGTTTCTGCCGCGGCGCCTGCCTCCTCCGCCTCCCCGCTTCCCTCCATCCTCTATGAAGATGAGGATCTGCTCATCCTGGATAAGCCCGCCGGCATGGTCTCCCATCCCGGCCGCGGTCACCGGGGGGACAGCCTGACGGACCTGGTCCTCGCCCACTACCGCGAACAGGGGAAGGTCACCCTGCCCCGGCTAGTCGGGCGGCTGGATAAGGATACCTCCGGCTGCATTCTCTTCGCGAAAAACACGGCCGCGGCGCAGCGTCTCTCCTGCCCCGGCATGGTGCAGAAGGCGTATCTCGCCCTCGCCCGGGGGATCATTCCCGAAGACGAGCTGGTCTTTTCCGATCCCATCCGGCGCGTCCCGGGTCAGCTGAACAAAATGGAGACCGTCCCCGGCAGCGCTGCTTCCGCAAAGGAGGCGCTCACCTTCTGCCGGGTCCTGGCGCGTTCGCCGGAGGTCGGCATCACCCTGGTCCGGCTGCGCCTCGGAACAGGGCGCACCCACCAGATCCGGGTACATATGGCGGGCGCCGGATTTCCGCTTCTCGGCGATCCGCTGTACGGCGGGAACGATGATCTCCCGG
>CAMOKZ010000075.1 GCA_946618155.1 uncultured Lachnospiraceae bacterium
TACGGAAGGTGAAGTTGCCGGGCGTGATCTCGTTGCGGAAGGATTTGCCGATCTGGCCGATGCCGAAGGGCACCTTCTTGCGGGAGGTACGCTGTACGTTCTTGAAGTTGACAAAGATGCCCTGCGCCGTCTCCGGACGCAGATAGACCGTGTTCTTGGCGTCCTCGGTGACGCCCTGGAAGGTCTTGAACATCAGGTTGAACTGACGGATCTTCGTGAAGTTGTGCTTGCCGCAGGACGGGCAGCAGACGCCGTTGGTCTCGATGAACTCTTCCATCTCCTCCTGGGACATGGCGTCAACGGCCTTGGGCAGTTCCATCGCCTTCTCGGCACAGAAATCCTCGATCAGCTTGTCGGCGCGGAAGCGCTCGTGGCACTCTCTGCAGTCCATCAGCGGATCGGAAAAGCCGCCGAGATGACCGGAGGCGATCCAGGTCTGCGGATTCATGAGGATCGCGCAGTCAACGCCCACGTTCAGGGGATTTTCGGTGATGAACTTCTTCCACCAGGCCTGCTTGACATTGTTCTTGAGCTCAACGCCCAGGTTGCCGTAGTCCCAGGTGTTGGCCAGCCCGCCGTAGATCTCTGATCCGGGGTAGATGAAGCCTCTTCCTTTGGCAAGGGCAATGATCTTGTCCATCGTCTTTTCCATACGCATCCTCCTGCTTTGCTTTCTCGCCGGCCGTTCACGGCCGCCTTCTATTATTCATAGATGATATACAGATAGTTCTTTTCCTGCTCTCTCTCCTTCTCCACATCCCGGGACACGCCGGGCAGATAGAGAGAAACTGCGCTGCCGGTCTCTTCCGGCTCATCGGGAACGGCGATATCCCCGCCCTCCAGGGAAGCCCCCTCGCTCAGGTATACGATCCTGCCCGGGACCTGCACCTTGTGGTACCGGTCGCAGACGACCACCTGGTACTCCTTGTGGGAGAGCACCTGCTCCCAGGAGATCCCGTTTTTGATGGATCCGTCCTTCTCCACCCTGGCAAAATCCTGGTAGAAAAGATAGCCCGCCATCTCCGCGTCCAGCATGGAACCGGAGAAGAAGACCGAACGGTTGAACGCCGCGCAGTCCTCGCCGGAAGCATACCGCAGGACGACCTTCACGGTGGTCTTGCCGGCAAGAACGGGATCCGCGCTCACGCGCTCCGCTCCGGCTTCGCGGTTGTAGTCCGCGACGGCTTCCTGCACCATGGCGGAGATCTCCGCGCCCTGGTAATAATCCCGGTCGAGCTTTTCCAGAAGCGTCTCGGTCACGGACCCGTCCGCCGCGATCTGCAGGGCGGAAGCGTCCGGCTCCCAGGGTTCTTCCTTATTTAATCCGATCTCATCGGTCAGGCCGCAGCCGCCAAGCAGCAGCGCAGCCGACAATGCGGCCGCGAGGGACCGTATCTTCAGCGTTTTCATTATCCCTCCGCTCCTCTGACGGGATACTCCGGGTCAACAATCCGATTATAGCGTTAATCCCGGCGCTTTTCAACCACAAATACTGATGACGGGCTCGCAGCGGTACTAAATCCCCGTCATTTCTTCCAGGATCTCCAGCGAGCGGAAGCGCCGGTCGATGAGCCTGCCGCGGATGCGGTCCTGCAGGGCGGCCAGGCCGGTGACGGTCTCTTCGCTTACGGTGAAGGCGAAGAGGCTGCGCAGGGGTTCGCGCACGATATGCCGCACGGTGTAGCGGACGCTCTCGTCCACCGACGGGTCGCGGATCACGTCCTGGGGGTATTCCCCGCCGATCACCATTGCCCGGATCTCGAAGGCATAACGGACGAGGACCGCCGGCATCGCCTTTTTTTCCAGGGCGCGCAGCGACGCGTAGAGGAGGTTGAGCATCTCCCCGGCGTCCTGGTTCTCCACCGAATAGTAGGCGGCAAATTCCGCGAAGTAGGCCCCGTAGCAGACGCCGACCAGGTCGGTGCGCAGCTGCCCGAAATATTCGGTGATCTCCGCCTGCACCAGAGTGTAGGCGCTGCGGCCCTCGTAGAGGATGAACCTGCCCAGGGCGAAGGGGGATGCGGCCGCCAGGAGGGGGCTGTCCTGCCGCCTCGCCCGGCGGGCGAAGGCCGTGATCTTTCCTCTCTCTTTGGTGAGGATGGTCACCCTCCTGTCGTACTCCCCGGCCGGCACGGCATCCAGCACCATGCCGCGCACCTCGACGCCGCCGTTCATTGCAGATCCTTTTTGTTGTAGCCGAAACTCTTCATCATCAGCTCACTGTCGCGCCAGTCGCGGCGCACCTTGACCCAGAGCTGCAGGTTCACCTGCATCTCCAGCATCTCCTCGATATCGCGGCGCGCCTGGGAGCCGATCCTGCTGAGCATGCGCCCGCCCTTGCCGATCACGATTCCCTTGTGGCTCTCCCGCTCGCAGACGATCACCGCCTCGATGTCCATCAGATCCTGTCCCGGTCTCTCCCGCATCCGCTCGATGGACACGGCGATCCCGTGGGGGATCTCGTCGTCCAGGCAGCGCAGGGCCTTCTCCCGGATGATCTCCGCCGCGATCTCCCGCTGCGTCTGGTCGGTCACGGTCTCCTCGTCGTAGAAGGGTACGCCCTCGGGCAGGCAGGCAAACACCAGGTCCAGCAGCGTGTCCAGGTTCTGCGCGCGCAGGGCGCTGACCGGGACCATCTCGTGGAAGGGATAAAGGCTCTTATACCCCTCCATAAAGCGCGCGATGTCCGCCTTCGCCGCCGTGTCCGCCTTGTTCATCACCAGGATCACCGGCACATGTTTCGGCAGCATGCGGGCGATAGCCTGCTCCCCTTTGCCGATAAAGGAGGAGGGCTCGACCAGCCAGAGGATGACATCCGCGTCCTTGAGCGTGCGCTCGGCGGCCGTCACCATGTATTCCCCGAGCCGGTTCTTGGCCCGGTGGATGCCCGGCGTATCCAGAAAGACGATCTGGCCCCTCTCCTCCGTGTACACGGTGCGGATCCTGCCCCTGGTCGTCTGGGGCTTGGCTGAGGTGATCGCGATCTTCTGCCCGATCAGATGATTCATCAGTGTCGATTTGCCGACGTTCGGCCTGCCGATCAGGGCGCAGAAGCCGGCTTTTTCCTGTACTTTCCCCATATATCCTTTCCCGGACCTGTCCTTTCGGGAAACGCCTGTTTACTCAGCGTTTCCTCAGAGCGCCTCTCCGGCGTCGAACAGATCCGCCTCCTCTTTCAGTTTGTCCTCCCCGCCGACCGCGCACAGGCAGTCATCGTCGAGGATAGCGCGCATCAGCGGCGCGAGGGCCCGGATATCCTCCTGCGTGCAGTCGAGGACCTGCGCCCTCTCCCGGGCAAGAATATCAGGCGTGATGCCGCTCACCCAGGCGTGCATCGACCTTACCCCCTTCACGGAGGGCGTCATGGGCGTGTCCATCCCGCTGACGGTGCCGATGACATATTTCGTCATGTCCCGCTCTTCCACCGTGAAGTTCTCCACATAGGCCGGAATGCCTTCGTAGACCTCGTTCGTCCGGCGAAGATGGGGATCGCGGTAGGAGGTGAAGGCGCTGTCGCCGTTGCGCTGGAAGGAACCGCTGCAGCCGTAGGCGCCGCCCACCACGCGCACCTGGTTCCAGAGATACTCGTAGCTCATGATCACCTTGAGGACATGCAGCGCGCCGGTGAAGTCGTAACCGGCCCGGCGGAAGTTGCCGCACCGGCAGACATACTGCACCTTGCCGGAGGTAAAGAAGCCCTCTTTTTTCCGCTCGAACCGCATCCCGGTCAGATCCTGCAGGCCGCGCTGCGTCCCGTCATCCGGCAGGGCGCCGATGAATTCCTCCGCGGCGCTTTGCATCGAGGCAAAGCCCTCCCGGCTGCCCGTGTAGCTGATCACCAGGCCGTCCTTTTTCAGCACGCGCTCCAGGATATCCCGGAATTTTTCCGTAAGCGCATCAAACTTCTCGTCAAAGTTTTTATCCAGATCGCAGATCATCCGGTAGAAGCCGATTCCGCCGATCTGGTCCGCCAGCAGGGACGAGGCGGAGAAATTGCCCATCGCGCGGACCAGCGCGGTGGAGCTCCCGGAGGTCAGCAGCTGGGTGGACAGGCGCGAGCGGATCTTGGCCACCAGCTCGTGCACCCTCTCCTTCCCGGTAAAGTCCGAGGTAAACAGGATCTCCCTGAACATGCCCACACAGAAGGGGATCTGCTCCTCAAAGGCGCGGGTCTGGATGCCCAGGGCGGCCTTTACCTTCTGCGTCTGCTCCGCGTCGGGGAACATGCTGATCCCTGCCGTGATTCCGCCCGTGCGGCGGTTGATCTCGTTGGACAGCTGCGCGTACCCGTAGTGCTCCGTGGAGACCTGGGTGAGCAGCCTGCTCAGAAGCCCGAGGCAGGGCAGGTCATCCTGGGACAGGACGGAAATATCAAAGAGGAAATTGAAGTAGGCGATGCCGCCTGTCCAGTACTCATGCAGCACGGCCGGCACGCCGGCGATGCTGTGCTCCTCGTTGGCCAGCGGCTCCGGCTCACGCCTGAGGTCTTCGCGGGAGAGCATCGGGATGGTCTCCAGCTCCTCCTGGGTAGAGGGCGTCTCCTGGAAGGCGCGCAGTCTCGCCGTATCCTCCACCAGCCGGTCGACCTCCTCCGGGGAAAGGGTCTTTTTCCACGCCGCAAGCTTCCCGGCGCATTCCTTTTCCACCTTCGCCGCAAGGCCCGGGCAGGGCTCGGCGATGACCAGGCTGCTGTGGGGGTTATCCAGCAGATAACGCCGGATCAGGTCCTCATAATAGCCCGTGCCGATCAGCTCCCGCAGTCTGCGGTAGACATCGATCTGGCACAGATAGTCAAAGGGCCGCTCATCATCAAAGAGCCAGCTGTCCAGAATATCCAGGCCGTAGACCAGGCCGCGCGGATAGCTGCCGTAGTCGGCCTCCACAAAGCGGAATTCCATCAGGTTGAGGGCGGCCTCGAGGGTGCCGCGGTCGACGCCCCGCTCACAGATCGCGGTGAGCTCGTCCCGGATCACCTGCACAAAGCGGTCCGCATCCTCGGGATCGGCCCCCTTTGCCCAGACGGAAAAGACCGGCTGCATGAGCCCGCCGTCGTAGGAGCTCTGGATATCGTCGCCGATGCCGGCCTTCAGCAGCGCCTCCCGAAGGGGCGCGCCGGGGGTGTCCAGCAGGGCGAAGGCAAGCACGTCCATCGCATTCTCCAGCTGGATATCCAGGCTGTCGCCGACCACCGTGCTGTAGGCCAGGTAGGTCTTGTTCCGCGTATCTTCCTCCTGGGTGACGGAATAGCGGGTCCTGACGGTCTTCATCTCCGTGAAGGGTCTCTGCGGCGTGATGGCCGAATCCACCTTCGTATCGTCCGTAAAGTGGGAGAGATATTCCCGGTCGAGCCACTCGAGCCGCTCCGCGAAATCCATCTTTCCGTACAGGTAGATGTAGCTGTTGGAGGGATGGTAGAAGGTGCGGTGAAAATCCAGGAAGGCGTCATAGGTCAGGTCCGGGATCACCTCGGGATCGCCGCCCGACTCATAGAAATAGGTATTGTCCGGGAACAGGGAGCTGATGACCTCCCTCTCCACCACATCGTCCGGGGAGGAAAAGGCGCCCTTCATCTCGTTGTAGACAACGCCGTTGTACACCGGATCATCCTCCGCGTTCTCGAGCTGGATGCTCCAGCCCTCCTGCCGGAAGATCATCTCGTTGCGGTAGGTATTCGGATAGAACACCGCGTCCAGGTAGACGTCCATCAGGTTGGCAAAGTCCCGGTCGTTGCAGCTCGCCACCGGGTAGACCGTCTTGTCCGGATAGGTGATCGCGTTCAGGAAGGTGTTCATGGAGCCCTTGACCAGCTCTACGAAAGGATCCTTCGGGGGAAACTTGCGGCTGCCGCACAGGACCGTATGCTCGGTGATGTGCGCCACGCCGGTGCTGTCCGAGGGCGTCGTGCGGAAACCGATATAAAAGACCTTGTTCTCATCGTCGTTGCTGATCAGGACGATCCTGGCGCCGCTCTTTTTGTGGCGGAGCAGCACCCCCTCGGACCCGATGTCCGCGATCTCTTCCCTTTTCAGGATCTCATAGGCTGAAAGTGCAGAAATATCCATGCTTTATGTTACCTCTCCTTTGATTTCTTATTTCTCTCCTGTCTTCCTTTTCTCCCGGTGACAAGACATACCACGGCCGCGATCAGGATGAGCAGGACGATCCCGACCGCGCAGTGCAGAAAATAGGTGTCCGGCAGGATCATAATGACCGGATCCGTCTTGGGATCAAACAGCCAGTAGTCATTGTTGAACAGAAGGCTGTGGAAGCCGACAAAGAACCGGTCCCAGCCGACCAGTCCGCAAAGACCCACGGCGGCGACGGCAGCCAGAAGGGCCGTTCCCGCTGTCCGCAGCGTCTTTTTCCTTGTCCCCTTCGCGGTAAGGGCCCGGACAAAGGGCACCAGCGCCGCCGGGCACAGGATCTGCACCGCGTCAAAGATGCGCTTGACCTCGGCGAAATGGATCTCTGCCGTCCGGGACATAGGCAGGTCCGGGAAGACCAGCGGACCCCTGAAGAGCAGGCGGTTGTAGGTGATCAGCGCGTCATAATTGCGCAGGATCGCGTCCCTGGCCATCCCGGAATAGGCCTCGATGGACAGCAGGCGGATGTCCGCCAGGTACAGCATCCTGCAGTTGAGGATCAGGATGACCGCAAGGCAGGCAAGGCCGATGGCGCCGCAGATTCCGGCCGCGACTGCGCCGGCGCCCTGCGCCGCTCTCTTCCTCTCCGTTTCTGTCCATTCCCTTCTCACCGATCCGCCCTCCCTGTGCATACTTGTTTTTCATTCTACAACAACCGGACGGCTTGTTCAAGAAGAGGTACGGAACAAAAGAGGCGCGCCGCCTCCGGCCGGTCTCCCGGCCAGAGGGGCGCGCCCCGTGTGCTTATGCTTTTGTTCCCACCCGGTGTGGGTCTGAATTACTCTTCTGCACCGTACAGCGTGATCAGCTTGTTCAGGTACTCGTACCTTTCCTTGTTGAACTGTGCGTTGCGGGCGAACAGCATCGCTGCTCTTTCCGGATTTGCTCTCTTCAGGGAGCTGTAACGGACCTCGCCCTCGAGGAATTCCATCAGGTCTCCGCTCGGCGCCTTGGAGTCAAGGGTGAACGCAGCCTTACCCTCAGCCTTCAGAGCCGGGTTGAAGCGGAAGCAATGCCAGTAACCGGCCTTGACTGCCAGCTCTTCCTCGGTCTGGGCCTTGGACATGCCCTTTCTGATACCGTGGTTGATGCAGGGCGCGTAAGCGATGATCAGGGACGGACCCGGATAAGCCTCGGCCTCGGCGATCGCCTTGACGGCCTGTGCATAATCAGCGCCCATCGCGATCTGCGCGACGTAGACATAACCATAGCTCATGGCGATGGAAGCAAGATCTTTCTTCTTCACTTCCTTACCGGCCGCAGCGAACTGTGCAACAGCGCCGGGCTGGGTAGCCTTGGAGGACTGTCCGCCGGTGTTGGAGTAGACCTCGGTATCGAATACCATGACGTTGATGTCCTTGCCGGAAGCAAGTACGTGATCCACGCCGCCGAAGCCGATATCATAGGCCCAGCCGTCACCGCCGAATACCCACTGGGACTTCTTGCCGAGGATATCCTTATCCTTCAGGATCTCCTTCGCTCTGTCACAGCCGCAGGCCTCGAGAGCAGCAACCAGCTTGTCCGTAGCGGTACCGTTGAGTGCGCCGATGGTGTAGGTATCCAGCCATTCCTGACCGGCAGCCTTCACATCTTCCTTGTCGGTGTCAGCCACAAGAGCTTCGACCTTGGCCTTGAGGCCGTCACGCAGGGCGTTCTGTGCAAGCAGCATACCGAAACCGAACTCGGCAGCATCCTCGAACAGGGAGTTGGACCACGCCGGGCCCTGGCCCTTCTTGTTCATGGTGTAAGGCGTGGACGGTGAGGAGTTGCCCCAGATGGAGGAGCAGCCCGTCGCGTTCGCGATGAACATTCTGTCACCGAACAGCTGGGTGATCAGCTTCGCGTACGGGGTCTCGCCGCATCCGCCGCAGGCGCCCGAGAACTCAAGCAGCGGCTGCCTGAACTGGGAACCCTTCACGGTGTTGACTTTGAACTTGTCGATGACGTCGGTCTTCTCCGGCAGCTCGACAGCATAATCAAATGCAGCCTGGCAGGCAGCGTTCGCTTCCATGTTCTCCATGGCCAGCGCCTTGGCGCCCTTCTTGCCCGGGCAGACATTCGCGCAGGAACCGCAGCCCGTGCAGTCATACGCGGAAACAACGATCGCGAACTTGTACTCCGGATCCTTCATGCCGGTAAGCGGAAGGGTCTTGAGCTCGGCCGGAGCCGCAGCAGCTTCCTCAGCGGTCAGAGCGACCGGACGGATAACAGCGTGCGGGCAGACATATGCGCAGCGGTTGCACTGGATGCAGTTTTCCGGATTCCAGACCGGGATATCAACTGCGATGCCGCGCTTCTCGTAAGCGGCCGTGCCTGAGGGCGTCGTGCCGTCTACATAATCATTGAAGGCAGAGACCGGAAGCGTGTTGCCTTCCTGCGCGCTGACCTTCAGCTGGATGTTGTTGACGAAGTCAAGAACAGCCTTGTCGCCCTTGGTGGACGGCTTGAACTCAAGGCCTTCGTCCTGTGCATCCGCCCAGGAAGCCGGGACCTCGATCTGCTTGACCTGCTGTGCGCCGGCGTCGATGGCATCGTAGTTCATCTGCACGATCTGCTCGCCCTTGCGGCCGTAGGTAGCCTTCGCGGCAGCCTTCATCAGCTCGATGGCATGCTCCTCGGGGATGATGCTGGCAAGCTTGAAGAATGCGGACTGCAGAACGGTGTTGATGCGGCCGCCGAGACCGATCTCTTTACCGATCTTGATACCGTCGATCACATAGAATTTGATCTTGTGATCAGCGATGAACTTCTTGACCTGGCCGGGAAGATGATGCTCAATGCCTTCCATATCCCACGGGCAGTTCAGCAGGAAGGTACCGCCGTCGACCAGCTCCTGCACCATGTTGAACTTGCGGATGTAGGCCGGGTTGTGGCAGGCAACGAAGTCCGCCTGATGGATCAGGTAGGTGGACTTGATGGGCTTCTTGCCGAAACGAAGGTGAGACATCGTTACGCCGCCGGACT
Source organism: uncultured Lachnospiraceae bacterium (assembly GCA_946618155.1). Classification (GTDB taxonomy): domain Bacteria; phylum Bacillota; class Clostridia; order Lachnospirales; family Lachnospiraceae; genus CAMOKZ01. Next base: position 9,108 of record CAMOKZ010000075.1, read on the forward strand.
TCTTGGAGTCATAATCGAAGTAAGCCTGCGCGTACATATCGGTGTTGTCGCCGATGATCTTGATGGAGTTCTTGTTCGCACCG
>CAMOKZ010000076.1 GCA_946618155.1 uncultured Lachnospiraceae bacterium
GCGTAGAGGACCTCGGGCAGGTATTTAACGGCGGAGAACTGGTCTTGCCTGATGAGAGCGAGACGGCTGCACAGCCTTCATCCGAGACTGAGCTGCTGGTCCTTCCCGAGGAGACCGAGACGCAGGCCGCGCAGACCGAAACGGAGATCTCGGCGGACACGGTCTTTGAGACCGAGCTGCAGACCGAGGCGCAGACCGACATTCTGGTCGTTGATCCGGCCGCAGGCCCGGGGCTTCCGGCCGTGGGCGATGTGGTCAGCGGGTTTGAGGTGAAGGAGATCCGTCCGTTCCCGGCGATCGGGGCGCAGATCGTGCTGTTTGAGCACCAGGCGACCCATGCCAGGCTCATGTATATCGCCAATGACGATACCAACCGGGTCTTCGATCTTACCTTCCTGACCGACGCCATCGATAAGACCGGACTTCCCCATGTATTCGAGCACAGCGTGCTGGACGGGTCTGAAAAGTATCCCTCCCGGACGCTCTGGTTCAACATGGCCTACCAGACCTATAACACCTATATGAACGCGTTCACGCAGAGCCGTCTGACCTCCTATCCGGTGGCCAGTCTCTCCGAAGAGCAGCTGCTCAACTACGCGGACTATTACACCCAGGCCTGCCTGCATCCCCTGGTCGTGGAGGATGAGAGCATCTTCCGCGAGGAGGCGTGGCGCTATCGTCTTGAAAACGCGGATGATCCGCTGACCATCGAGGGCACGGTCTACTCCGAGATGCTCGGCGCCTATGATCTGTCCAACGCGGCCTATGTCAACGCGATGACCGCGGCCTTCCCCGGCAGCATGATCGGGAATGAGTACGGCGGCGATCCGGCCTATATTCCGGATATGACCTTCGAGGCGCTGCAGAACTATCACGCGCTTTACTATCATCCGTCGAACAGCATCGCCTATCTGTACGGGAATTTTGCGGACTACACGAAGTTCCTCGCCCTGCTGGACGAGGCTTACGCACCCTATACCTACACCGAGTTTGTGCATGCGGATCCGGACTATGTCCCGCTGGCGGAGAAGACGGAAGCTTCCCTGCCCTTCCCGGTGGAGGCGGGATCGGATACCCGCAGCGCGTCTACGGCTTACTACATCATCCCCTGCCCGGGAACCGGCGCTGAGGACGAGCTGATCCTGAATACCCTCACGGATCTGCTGACGGACAACGCTTCCGTCCTGCAGCAGTCCCTGCAGAGCGCGATTCCGGGCGGAAGCTTCTCAAGCTTCACTTCCCCCGATGGTCCGGATGACGCCATTGTCTTTGTCGCAGAGAACATCGACGAGCAGGATGCCGGTCTGTTCCGGGATACCGTGGATGAGGCGCTTGCGCAGATCGCGCAGGACGGCTTCCCGCAGGATCAGGTGGACGGCGTGATGGCGTCCCTTCGCATCACCATGCTGCTGATGCGCGAGGACAGCGATGTGGGCGTGAACAGCATCATCCCGAACCTGGCCTACAGCTATGCCTGCAGCGGTGAGCCCTTCGATTTCCTCGACTATGTTGAGGGAATGGCGCAGATGGACGACTGGAACCGGCAGGGCCTTTACGCGAAGGCCGTGCAGGACTGGCTGCTGGATGCGCCGGCGAGCGCCCTCGTCACGACCTATCCGGAGCCCGGACTGAAGGAACAGCAGGATGCCGAGCTGGCGCAGAAGCTTGCAAGCATCAAGGAGACGATGAGCGAGGAGGAGATCGCTGCGCTGGTACAGGCAGCGGGAGAAGAGAATCCGCAGGAGGACAATGCGGAAACGGTCGCCGCCATGCAGGCGGTGACGGTGGACAGCCTGCCCGAGGAACTGCAGGAGTACGAAGTCAGGGATGTCACCGGGGAGGACGGGATCCGCAGGATCGATGTCCCCGCCCAGGTGGACGGCGTGGGCAGTGCGGCCATCTTCCTTGACGCTGCCGGCATCGTCCAGGATGATCTCCACTGGCTGCAGCTGTTTGCCGATCTGGCAGGCAAGCTGGATACCCGGGCGCATACCAAGGCCGAGGTCGCTTCCCTGATGGGGCGCTACCTGAACAACAGCAGCATCTATGTTTCCGTGCCTAAGGAGGGGGACAGCTATCATCCGTATCTGCGCCTCACCTGGACGGCGCTGGATGAAGATCTGGAAGCCGGCTATGACCTGATGCACGAGATCGTCTTCGAGCAGAACCTGGATGACGGACAGAAGATCCTGGAGACGGTGAAGAGCCTGAAGGCGGATCTGAAGACGTCGATCACCCAGGCGCCCTACAACGTGCAGCTCATCCGCGCCTACGCGGTCAGGTCGGAGCTGTATCGTTACTACAATTATGTCAAGCAGCTGGATTACTACGCCTTCCTGGAGGAGACCGAAAGCCTTCTGGAGAGCGATCCCGGCCAGGCGTCGGCGCGTCTTAAGGCTGTTGCGGAGCAGATGAACAGCCGTGCGGGCGCCGTGAGCATCTACTGCGGAAGCGAGGCGGGCATTGCCCTGAACCGCCCGCTGGCGGATGATTTCCTGGCGAACCTCGGCGAGGCTGCCGCGGTGCGCGCGCAGTACGATCTTCCCGTGCCGGCCGCTTCCGAGGCGCTGATCATCGACAGCGGCGTCCAGTTCAACGGCGAGATGGCCGATTACGCGTCCCTGGGCCTTGAAGGCTATGACGCCGGCCTGGACGCGGTGACCGCTCTGGTATCGGATGCGGTGCTTTATCCGATGCTGCGTGACAAATACGGCGCCTACAGTGTCTTCCACGGCGCGGATGAGGATCCGGACGAGGGCGTCTACGTGGTCTCCTACCGCGACCCCAACATTGACAAGACCTTTGCGGTATATGAACAGCTCAGCAGCCTGGTGGCCGGGGTGAATCCGGATCAGGCCATGCTGGACGGCTACATCCTGTCGGCCTACGCCGGCTACGCGAAGCCCCAGGGCGAACTGTCCGGCGCCCTCGGCGCGGCCATGGATGCGCTGGAGGGCCGCGATCCGGCCCGCAGGCTGGAGTACATGCGCGAGCTCAAGGCGGTCACGCCTGAAACGGTCGAAAAGTACGCGCAGATGTATGACGCCCTCTACGCCGGCGTCCACTTTACGGCAGGCCCGGCGTCGGCGATCAACGCGGAAGCGGACCGGTATGAGGCGGTGCTCAACCCCTTCGGCGCCGTGGATTACGCCCAGCAGGGATTTGACGATGTGACGGAAGAAGCGGAGTCCTATCAGGCGATCATGAACATGCTTGAGCAGGGCCTGATGCGCCCGGTCTCCGACACTGCCTTCGGCACAGAAGAGGCGGCCACCCAGGGCGACCTGGCGGCGGCGCTTTACGTGCTGATCGGCGGGGAAGGCCCGGATGCCGCGGAAGCGGTGAAGACCTTCGCGGAATTCGGCTACGGAGATCTGGAGGAGGAAGCGCCGCTCACCGGCGCGGACGCGGACGGAATGCTCACCTGGCTCTCCGGCGGGATCTGGCAGGGAGGCAGCGCGGAAGAGACCCTGACCAGGGGCGATCTGGCAGTCCTTCTGGAGGAATTCACCGCCGCCCTGGAAGCCTCGGAGACCGAGGCGGACGAAGCTGCCTGAGAGCAGGGCTGAAGGCTGAACCCCAAAAGCTGAAGCTCAAAAGCTGAGGCCAAAAAGCCGAGACCCAAAAGCTGAGGCCCAAAAGCCGGATCATGCAGACACAGAAACGAAAAGCCTTTACCAGACGGTAGAGGCTTTTCTAATCCATACAGGTATGCTACAATGGATGCGGCTTTTAAAACTATGTTGTGTAGTAATACATATAATATTTAGGAATTGAGAAGGAGATGGCTATGGCGGATTATGTGATCAGCTGCTGTTCCACCGCGGATCTGGATCATGCGCGGTATGAGAAAAGAGATATCAGGGTCGTGCCCTTTCACATCGTGGTGGGCGGGGATGACCTGGAGGATGATATCGGCGTGACGATCACCCAGGAGGAACTGTTCAGAAGAATGCTTTCCGGCGAAGAGGCGCACAGCTCTCAGGTCACGACCGGCGCGTATATCGAGCATTTTGAAAAGATCCTGCTGGAGGGGAAAGACATCCTGCACGTGACCCTCTCCTCCGGCATTTCCGGAACGTTCAATTCCGCCACGCAGGCGAAAAATGAGCTGGCCGAGAAGTATCCGGACAGAAAGATCGTCCTGGTGGATTCGCTCAACGGCTCCTCCGGATACGGCATGGTCGTGGATGCGGCCGCCGATCTGCGCGACGAGGGGAAGAGCCTGGAGGATGCGGCTGCCTGGCTGGAGGCGCATCTGCAGGAGTTCAACACCTGGGTGCTCTCCACGGATCTGACCTTCCTCATCCGCGGCGGGAGAGTAAAGCCCGTTGCCGGGGCGATCGGAAAGATCCTGAACATCTGCCCCTTCGTCACCCTCACGAAGACCGGTTCGCTTACCGTGGCGGAGAAGGTGAGAAACAAGAAAAAGGCGGTCGGCCGGCTGGTGGAGATCATGAAGCAGCGGGCAAAGGGCGGCGAGAATTATCAGGGAAAATGCTTCATCAGCCATTCGGACGAAGCCCTCGGGGCGGAGCTGAAGGCGCAGGTGGAGAAGGCTTTCCCGCAGCTTGCCGGAAAGATCGAGACATTCCTGGTGGGCGGGACCATCGGCGTCCATCTGGGGCCGGGCACCGCGGTGCTCTTCTTCATGGGTGAGGAAGGATCGGTCCGGGATTTCTGAAGATAAAAAATATGGATATTCAGAAAATAGTATGATATGCTAATACAGCAGGCCGCACGAAGCCATCGTGCGGCCTTTTTGGGAAGTAACCACGCAGCTACACGACACTGCAAAACAACAGCATGAGGACAGGAGAGAGACTATGGCAAAGACGAAAATCATCACGGCCGGTGAGCTGTCTGCGGCGCCCGGTGAGAAGAAGCAGGGATTTCTTGAGGTAAAAGGTACGCCGGTGAAGATGCCGGTCACCCTGATCAACGGCGTGCAGGAAGGAAAGACCGCGCTCATCACGGGCGGCACCCACGGCGGAGAGTATCCCGGCGTTGAGACGGCCATCCGCCTTGCGGCAAGCCTGACGCCCGAAGAGGTCAAGGGTCAGCTGATCATCGTGCATCCCTGCAACGTGCCCGCGTTCCAGGCAAAGATGCAGTACCTCGGGCCCTATGACGGGAAGAACCTGAACAGGGAATATCCGGGTCTTGCGACGGGTACGGTCACGCAGAGGATCGCCTTTACGGTCTCCTCCATGCTGTTCCCGCAGGCTGACTTCTATATGGATCTGCACGGCGGCGACATCCACGAGCAGCTGACGCCCTTCGTCATCTACTCCAAGCTTGGCGATGAGCAGCAGACGGCCTGCGCCATCGAAGGCTCCAAGGCCCTCGGCGTGAAGTATGTGGTCGGCTCTGTCTCCTCCAACGGCACCTTCGGCTGCGCCGCGACCATGGGCGTTCCCGGCTTCCTGGCCGAGATCGGCAACCTGGGTCTGTGGACCGAGGAAGAAGTCGCGCAGTACCTTGCCGGCGTGAAGAACGTTCTCCGCCTGCTGGAGATCCTGGACGGCGATGTCGTGGAAAATAAAGAAGCTGTCCTCTGCGACCGCATGGTCGGCGTCGACGCCGACAAGACCGGCTGCTGGTATCCCTGCGTCACGATCGATGAGCCGGTGAAGAAGGGCCAGAAGATCGGCGAGATCCGCGATTACTTCGGCAACCTTCTTGCTGAGTACACCTCACCGGCCGACGGCGTCTGCGTCTACGTGATCCGTTCCCTCGCGATCAACGAGGGCGATCCGCTGTTCGCGGCGGGCACGATGTGATCTGCCCTGCGGAAAGGAGGACCACCCCGATGATGAGATACGCGCCGGAAGGCGTCGGCGAGCAGATTCTGCAGATCGTCGGCGCGATCAGCCTGATCACGGAGCGGGATTATGACGATCGCACGATGCTGGCGAATTACTCCCACCAGGAGATCCGCGAGATGAAGCCGGAGGAGATCCTGACTTCGGCGATCGACGTCAAGCGGCAGGTGATGGACATCAAGGGCCGGGAGGGCGTATACCTGAACGGCATGGTCGACGCGTTCGCGATGTTTGCCCGCGTCCTGTGCGGAGAGAAGATCCCTTACCGGGAGGCGATCCGCGTGATGCAGCAGGTGGAGCTGCGGCCGGTTCCCGCGAAGAAATTCGAGGAGCTGACCGAGGCGGCTGACCGGCGGCTGACCGACCTTGGCTGCAAGGGAAAGGTCGGGGAGAAGGTGCGCGCCTGGCTGACGCAGACCGAGATCCCGGGCGAGAAGGTCTCCGCGTTTTCCGAGTCCCTGATCGCGAAGGCGAAGGCGAAGACGGAAAAGCTTGTGGTGAAGATGGCGCCGGGCGACGGCATCGACCGGGTAAAGACCGTGAGGGGCGTGTTCTGGAGCGGCAACTCCGCGTACCTGGGCAACTTCCGCGGACAGCTGACCTTCAACATCGACCGCGGCTGGAGCGTGCCGACCTTCGCCAACATCCTCTGCCATGAGGCCTATCCGGGCCATCAGGCCTTCTACAGTCACTGGGATGACCTGTATCTGCAGGGAAAGCTGCCGCTTGAGGGCGCTTTCTATTCGACCGCCGGCAACCCCGCGAACCCGATGTTCGAGGGATCCCCGGAGTGCGGCCTGCACTTCCTGGGCTGGGACGATGTCCGCGTGGATACGCCGGAGATCACGCCGGAGGAGAAAGAGATCTACATGGCCGGCAGGGACGTGCTCGACCTGATGCGTCTGTATCAGATGCAGGCCTGCTGGATGCGCCACGTGGAGGAGGCTCCGGAGGCGGATGTGATCGACTACATGCTGCGGGACGGAATCATGACGAAGGTCGAGGCGTCCAATACGCTGCGCTTCGCCACCCATCCGGTGCAGATGTATTACTATCCGGCCTACTACTATGGCCACTGGCTGGTGTACGGCTGCTACGAGGCAGTGCCGGCCGACAGGAAGGAAGCCTTCTTCCGCCTGCTCTACGATCGTCCGCATACCAATGAGACGCTGATCGCGGAGACAGAGGAGCTGGTCGGCAGAAAGCTCGACCCGCTGGCCGAGTGGTGAGCGTAGAGATAACGTAATGTGAATTGATAGAATAAGCAGAAAAAGAGGGGCTGCGCGTGATGCGCAGCCCCTTTCGCTGTCGTGGTATCAGAATGTATCAATGATCTCCTGCGTCATGCTGCGGACCACTTCCGTCGCCAGCTGTACGGTCGCTTCGAAATCATAGTAGGAGGTGATTCCGAAGTGGGTGTGGATGTAGCGGACCGGAACGCCCAGGACGATCACCGGGATGCCGTCCAGGGAGGTGTTGATGATGGCGCCGTTGTTGCCGCCGCCCTCACGCACCGCCGACTGCGCCGGGATGCCCTTCCGCTCGGCCAGGTCCAGGGCGTAGCGCTGGTAGCGGGGCGAGCAGATGATGGAGGTATCCATGAAGCGGAGCATCGGCCCCTTCTTCAGGGCGGTCTGGATGGCGTAGGGCTCGGTGAAGGTATCGTCCGCCGGGCAGCCCTCGAAGCACAGGGCGATCTGCGGCTTTACCGTGCGCACGGCGACGGTGGCGCCGCGCTCGCCGACCTCTTCCTGGGAGGAGAGGACGCCGACCAGGTCTACGCCCAGCTCTTCGCCCTGCAGTCTGCGCATGGTCTCGAGCAGGGCCGCGCAGCCGATCCGGCAGTCAAAGCCCTTGCCCATCATGATGTCGCGTTTGCTGTCGTAGGTGAAGCGCACGTCGGAGATAATGGGCTCGCCGATGCGGATATGGAAGTCGCGGACGGCCTCCTCCTTGCTGCGCGCGCCGATGTCGATCATCAGGTCGCGGATCTCCACGTGGGGATCCTTGCGCTCGGCGGCGGACATGAAGTGGACCGGCTTGGCCGCGATGATTCCGGGGATGAATTCGCCGTCCGCGTTGCGCACGAGCACCTTCGAGGAGGGCAGGGAGCTGACGTTCCAGCCGCCCAGCGTGACGAAGCGCAGGGTGCCGTTGTCGCGGATGGAGTGGACCATGAAGCCGACCTCATCGCTGTGGGCGTCCAGCATCATGACGGGGCGCGTGCCGGTGTTTCCGGTCCGGTGGATGTAGAAGTTGCGGAGGTGATCCTCCTTTAAGGTGCCGAGGCCTTCCGCGTAGGGGCGGGCCGCGGCGATGGTCTCCTCCTCAAATCCGGAGGGCGCCTTCGCGTTGGAGAGGGCCTCGATCATGGCAAGAGAATCGGGATTGCAGGTATATTCAAACATTGGTGATCTCCCTTCAGTGTGCCTCAGGCAGCGGAGCCCGCTCAAAGGCTTCCACAAAATCGGCGATATAGTCGGCCATCATCTGCAGCATCTCGCGGCCCCATTCGGGCGTCGCGGTGTCAGGCGCGTCGTGGCCGTACCAGCCGTTGCCGAAATAGTTGCGGGACTCGCGCGGGATGGTGACGGAGGCGCCCTTGAAGGTCACGGTGTTCCAGCTCGTGGTGGGCAGCTCTTCGCTCACGTCGTTGAGCATGTTCATCGGCTCGTGGATATAGGTCATGTCGACCAGGGCGGGATCTACGCCCATCAGGCCCGCAGTCTCCTCGCCGCCGCCGTGTCCGCCCTTCCATTCGGGACGAAGCTCGCCGGCCATCAGCCACCAGTTCAGGCAGGCCAGATATGCGCCTTTTTTGTGCAGGTGCATGCCGACCGCCTCGATCGGCTTGCAGTTTCCGCCATGCCCGTTCAGGATGATGAAGCGGCGGAAGCCGTAGCGGTACAGGCTGTCCACGATCCTGGTCAGGATGAGGCAGAGGCCGTCGCTGCCGATGTTGACCGTGCCGGTGCAGCCGTCGATCGTATCCGTCGAGCCGTAGGGGACGGTGGGCGCGATCAGGACGCCGCTCTTTTCCTCAAGCAGCTCCGCGATGCGGTCGGGGATGAGGGTGTCGGTGCCCAGGGCCATGTGCATGCCGTGGTTTTCAATGCTGCCGACCGGGATCAGGACGGTCTTGCTCGTCTGCAGGTATTCTTCAACTTTCTTTCCGGTAATATTGGCTAAACGCATATGCGGTCCTCCTTCCGTACGTTAACGCGTTTCCAGCTAAGTATAAATCCAGCCGGGTGTAAAGACAACCATA
>CAMOKZ010000077.1 GCA_946618155.1 uncultured Lachnospiraceae bacterium
GCTGACGAACAAGACCAACCAGTTCAACCTGACGACGAAGCGCTGCACGGAGGCACAGATCGAGGAGTTCTCCCGCGATGAGGACATGGTCTGCCTGTCCGGCAGGCTGGAGGATAAATTCGGGGACAACGGCATCGTCTCCGTCGTGATCGGGCGAAAGACAGACGATTGTCTGGACCTTGAGGTCTGGCTGATGAGCTGCCGCGTCCTGAAACGTGAGATGGAGTACGCCATGTTTGACCGCCTGATGGAGGAGATCCGCCCGATGGGCATCCGGCTCCTGCGCGGGCACTATTATCCGACAGCGAAGAACCGCATGGTCGCCGGCTTCTACGAGGATCTCGGCTTCACAAAGACCCGCGAGGAGGAGGACGGAACCACGGAGTGGGAGTTTGAGACAGCCGGTTATACGCCTAAAAATACCGTTATCACCTATATCTGAGAGAGGAGAACATGATGAGCAGAGAAGAGATCGTAAAACAGATGGAACTGATCTTCCAGGATCTTCTGGATGACGAGGACGCAAAGATCACGGAGGAGACCTCCAGAGACAGCCTGGAAGACTGGGACAGCCTGTTCCATATGACGCTGATGGCTTCCCTGACGGATGAGTTCGGCGTTTCCTTCACCACCGAGCAGATCGTGGAATCCAAAGATGTGAAGACACTGGCTGACATTATCGAGGCGGCGAAGAATTGAATTAAGGAGAGGAAATGACCGAATTACAGGGAAGATTACTGGGGCTCCTTAAGGATATCGACAAGATCTGCAGGGAGAACGAAATCGACTACTTTCTGTTCTGCGGAACGCTGATCGGCGCGGTCCGCCACAAGGGCTTCGTGCCCTGGGACGACGATGCGGATATCATTATGTCCAGGGACAACTGGGCGAAGTTCCTTGAGGCATCCAAAAAGGGTCTGCCTGAGGGCATCGTGATCAGCAGCATGGACCTCGATCCGAATATTGCCATGCCGGTCAACCATTTTGTCGATACCAAGGAAGCGACGATCTACCGCTATCACCTCACCAACCCGGAGGTGACCGGCGTGCCGATCGATATCCAGATCATGGACCCCCTTCCGGAAGGCGGCAGGGTATACGACGAGTACATTGAATCCATCCTGAACCTGCAGGATTATACGAACCCGGCCTATTTTTACGCCGCGCGCAACATCGTCCATCCGGGCACGCCCACCCAGTGGGAGAAGTGGCGCCGGCTGGAAAAGAGCGTGGGCAGAGGCGAAGTGATCCGGCAGATCGGCGAGAAGACCTTCCATTACCCGGAAGAGGGCGCCGAGTATTACGTGCAGCGCTACGGAAGCGCGCCCCTGCTGTATCCGAGAGAGTATTTCGGGAAACCCAAATATGTGCCCTTCGAAGATACCTTCCTGCCTGTCCCGGCCCATCCCGAGGACGTGCTGACCATCGCCTACGGCGACTGGATGATGATTCCCCGCGGCGGCTCCACAAAGACGCAGCATGATTTTGCGGTCCGCACGGAGAGCACGCCTTCCCAGGTCCTCATGGAGGAGTTTGAGAACAGCATCGACCGCAAAAAGATGATGGGGCTCTACGACGAGCGCAAGCAGATCCAGGAGAATACTGTCGGCGAGCGCGTCGCGACGGTGCTGGAGAAGGATTCCTATCTTCTCGCGAAGATCCGCCTTGAATATGAAAAGAAACTGGCCGGGACCGATCTTTCCGGCATGATCGCGCGCGGAGAGGTTGAGGAACTTGACCGGCTCTTTGAGAACTACATCAGCGCGCAGTGCAGCGACGACTACACCGGCAGCCCCTCCGTGATTGGATGGAAGCGCTGGTATCGCAAGCATCGTCCGCTGCTGATCGATATCGGCGACGAGGGGATCGCCGCCGCCATCCTGCTTCTGATCCGGGAGAAAAAGCTCGGCAAAGCACAGCGCATCGTGAACGCCCGCGCCACCATAGAGCGGGAGCCGGAAGGACTGCTGGCCACTGCGCTGAAGGTGTTTGCGGACACAAGGAGCGCGATCAGCCTCTTTGACCGGGGACAGCTTGATGAGTGCGCCGCTCTGGTCGGGGGAAGCCTCGCCGGATTTGCGGATAACCCCTGGCTGTGCGTACTGGACTGCCGGATCAGGCAGAGCAGACAGGAGGAGGGAGCTTCAGACCTGCTGAACCAGTACCTTGGCCGCTTCCCCGAGGATGACGAGCTGATGCTGCTGCGCGCGCAGGAGCTGCTTTCGGCCGGGGAGGAGGCAAAGGCCTTCGACCTGTTTGAAAAGATCATTGCTTCTTCCGACAACGGCCTGGTCCTGACCTGGATTCGCGAGAACCTGGAAGGCCGAATCGCAGAGGGCGTCGTGAGCGCCCGGGTGCGGGAAATGTACGGCAATGTCCTTGTCCAGCTCGGCATGGAAGAGGACGAGGTCCGCGACCGCATCGCGGTGATCAGCATCTACCACGAAGCGGAGGACATCGGCGCGCCCGTCATGGAGACGATCGAGAGCCTGTCGGACGACGATCCCGGTGCCGGGGAGGATGATGAAGACGAGGAGAACGAGGCGGAAAGCTGCGCAGAGGAGCATGTCCTGACGGATGAGCAGAGGGTGAGACTGAACCTTCTTGCCGAGATCGATGAGATCTGCGAGCGCAACGACATCCTCTACACGGTCTGGGGCAATACCCTGCTGCAGGCCGTCACGGCTGAGCAGTATCTGGATACCTGGGGCAATCTTGTCATCGCCATGACGACGGAGAATGCGGAAAAATTCATGGCTGTCTTCGAGAAGGAAAAGCCGAAGGATCGTTACCTCGAATCCATGAAGGTAAATCCGCGCTATCACCTGATGAACCTGCGCTACTGCGACACCACGACGCTGGACTTTGCCATTTCGGAGGCCGGGGAACGGGAGTGCTGCGGGATCTATGTGCAGATCGAGCTGCTCCGGCACCCCTGCGGAGGAAAGCTGAAGGACAAGCTGCTCAACCTCGTGGAGAGCGGCTGGCAGCAGCAGTACACCTACAGGGAGTACTCCCGGTACAATAAGGCTGCCTACACTCTGGTGCGCGCGCTGCGTGCTGTCCGGGGGAAAAAGACCGCCGGTGTCCTGTTTGACTGGTTCATGAAGCAGTCCGCGAAGGGGAATCAGAATACCTATTTCCTGCGGCCCTTCCGCAAGCCCAGATCGCGGCAGTTCAAGAGCGTATACTTTGCCGGAAAGAACCGCCTTAAGCTGGAGAACGTGACCTGCAGCGGAACGCGCTGGTCAAGGCTTTTTGCTGATATGTTCTTCAGGAAAAAGGTCACGGAGGAGAACATCCGGTATGCAGTGCGCAATCCGCATAACCGGATCGTGTCCACGGAGATCTCCAGCGCCGAGTATCTGGAAGCCCTCAAAGCCCAGGGCTTTGACCGGGAGAAAATGTGGGAGCGGGCCTGCGCGAGCGACCGTGCCTACGCGAAGGTGCTCTGGTGCGACAAGCAGATCAACCAGTACTGGAACAAGATGTGCGTGATTGGCGAGCAGCACTGCATCCGCGAAAAATACAAGCCAAACATGGGCTATCTGCGCACCCTCTATACGGAGCGCAACTCGGTGGTGCTCTGGGATGAGCTGACTTATTTCAGGGAGGCAAAGGCCCGCTTTAAGAGACTGAAGATGCCGCTCAAGACGGACGAGGTGCTGACGGATCTTTCCGCCAACTGCAAAAAGCCGGACGCCGAGGCCGAGGCCTACTTTGAATGGCCGCTGCGGTGCGGGCGCATGCGCTGCGCGACGCAGAGAAACCTTGAAGCGATCCTGGCCTACCTGCGGAAGGATATCGCGAACTGCCTGTACATGTACATCGACATTGCCAAGTACGGGCTGGAACACCCGAATATCAAGGTGTGGTTCGACGATGACGAAAAGGGTCAGATCAGGCTGGTCGTCATGAAATACTACGGCAGCATCAGCGTCTATACCGCGGAGGAAGAGTTCAACCTGGACGGCGTGATGGAGATCATCAACCATTACGGGGTCGCCACGATCAACGCGAAGCGCCCGATCATCGAGAAGATCCATGAGCGCTGCAGCGGACTCTACGATGCGGAGTACGGCTTTGTGTTCAAGTTCGCGGATGACGAAGAGATGCCCGCGCATGTGCAGATCGAGCGGGCGGGCGCCGGCGATATGCAGGAGGCGGCGCGCGTGATCTGCGCGGACGATGAGTTCGGTTCGATGTACGATGTGGATGTGCTGGCCAGCCAGCTGGCAGAGCGGATCGAGACCGGCATGGGCAGGAGCTATGTGGTGAGGGATAATGGTAAGATCTATGCGCACATCGCTTCCTACGCAGAGTTTGACGGAATCGCCACGACGAGCGGACTTGTGGTCGCGAAGGACCATCAGGACGGCCTGCTGGGTGCTCTTCTGGAGAATTACCTGGTGCACAGGCTGCGCGACGACGGCTTTGAGGTCTTTACGTTCGTGACCAAGCGGCTGCGCAAGAAGCTCCTTGTGCTGCAGGGCCATACCCTGATCGGCGAGTACGGAAAGCTCGTGCTCAAGGACGAAGAATAAAAACGGCATCATAAAAGCAGGCCGCCCCGGCCGGAGTCCAAAGCTCCGGCCGGGGCGGCCTTTATCGCGGTTGCCCGCTTTACATCGCGGGCGGGAAGCCTTTACGGACTTTACAGGCCCGCGAGGTAATCCATGAAGTTTTCTTTGTTTTCCAGAGCCGTCGTGGTGGGCCGGCCGAGGTCGTCCCTGGCGCCGATGGAGCAGGCAGCCTCGATCAGGGTGAGGGCGCCGCGCGCCTTAGCCGCTTCCAGCTCCCGGTCGAGTTCCTCGAAGTTTTCCACGCGGACCGCATAGGGGTAGCCGCAGGCCTTCGCGACGCCGACCAGGTCGGTGGTGCCGGCCACGGTGGGCATGCCGCCGACGGTCTCGTGGGCTTCGTTGTTGATGACCACGTGGATGAGGTTGGCCGGCCGGTATGCGCCCAGCACAGCCATGGCGCCCATGTGCATGAGCACGGCGCCGTCGCCGTCAATGCACCAGAAGCGCTGTCCGGGCTTTGCCAGGGCTGCGCCCAGAGCAATGGAGGAACTGTGGCCCATGGAGCCGACGGTGAGGAAATCGTATTTGTGGCTCTGCCCCGCGGCCGTCCGGATCTCAAAGAGCTCGCGGCTGGCCTTGCCCGTGGTGGAAACCACCGGGTCCTCCCCGCTTGCTGCGGCGATGTGGCGGATGATCTCCTCCCGGACCATGGTGTTCCCGTTTTTGTAGACGACGGGCGTATCGTAGGTGAGCGCGCCCTTGCGCACGACAAAGGCCGCGTCCTTGCCGGCGGCGAACGCCGCCCGGAAGCCTTCCATCGCCTCGCGCACCTCGTCTGGGGTCGTTTCCTTCCCGATGACGAAATAGGTGATATCCATATCCTCAAGGAGACGCAGGGTCACCTGCCCCTGCCAGATATGCTGCGGCTCGTCATGTACGCCGGGCTCGCCCCGCCAGCCGATGATAAAGAGCATCGGAATCGCGTACACTTTGTCGCTGAGCAGGCTCGCGGCCGGATTGATGATGTTGCCTTCGCCGCTGTTCTGCATGTAGACGACGGGGACCTTCCCGGTCGCCAGGTGGTAGCCGGCGGCGAGCGCCGCGCAGTTGCCCTCGTTGGCGGCGATGATATGGTGATGGGGGTCAATGCCCCAGGTATTCATCAGGCAGCTGCACAGGGCCTTCAGCTGGCTGTCGGGGACGCCCGTATAAAAGTCCGCCCCGATGATCTCCATCAGTTCTTGTGCTTTCACGGTCTTCCCTCCCTTTAGATCTCTTCGATGAGCCGGATGATCTGGCCGATCGGCATGAGCCGGTCGTCCACTTCCTTTGCCCGGTGGAACCGCAGGATGTCCTCGGCGGTCTTCTGCATGGCCGGGAATGCGCTGCGGGTGAGCTGGTTCGCGTAGATCACGATATTGACGCCGTGGGCGGCCAGTTCATCCTCCGTGATCACGTTGAAGGAGCTGGGGACGACAACGATGGGCGTCGTCTTGTCCGTCTCGCGGAAGCGGTCGCAGAACTCCAGGATCTCGGCGGGATCTTTTTTGCGGCTGTGGATCATGATGCCGTCCGCGCCGGCCTTCGTAAAGGCGGCGGCCCGGGTCAGGGCGTCCTCCATGCCGCGCTCGAGGATGAGGCTCTCGATCCTGGCGATGATCATGAAGTCGTCGGTCAGCTGGGCCTGCTTGCCGGCCCGGATCTTGGCGGAAAACTCTTCAATGCCTGCCTGGGTCTGCTCCACCTCGGTGCCGAACAGGCTGTTCTTCTTGAGCCCGGTCTTATCCTCGATGATGATCGCGGACACGCCCATGCGTTCCAGGGTGCGCACATTGTAGACGAAGTGCTCGGTCAGTCCACCGGTATCCCCGTCCAGGATGATGGGCTTGGTCGTGACCTCCATGATGTCGTCGATCGTGCGCAGGCGGCTGCTCATATCCACCAGCTCGATGTCGGGTTTGCCCTTGGCCGTGCTGTCGCACAGGCTGCTCACCCACATCGCGTCGAACTGGTCGAGCTTGCCCTCGTTCTCCACGATGGTCTTTTCTACGATGAGCCCGGTGATGCCGCTGTGGGCTTCCATGACCTTGACGACCGGCGTCAGCTCGATCAGCTGGCGCAGGCGGCGCCTGCGGTATTCCGGCATGGCCAGCTTTTCCCGCAGCTGATGGTCGATCCGCGACACGGCCGGGCTGTAGGTATAGCCCACCTCGATCAGCTCTCCGCCATAGGCGGAAAGAAGG
This sequence comes from uncultured Lachnospiraceae bacterium, assembly GCA_946618155.1. Lineage (GTDB taxonomy): Bacteria > Bacillota > Clostridia > Lachnospirales > Lachnospiraceae > CAMOKZ01. The sequence goes on from CAMOKZ010000077.1 coordinate 6,767, forward strand.
CCGATCACATTCTCCCGGATGGCGCTGGCGGGACCCTCCCGCCAGTTGTCGCCGTGCACGACATAATCAGGATGCAGGCGGGCGATAATGCCGTCGTACATGATGCTGTCCTGGACGACGACTTCCTCCACGCCGTCAATGCTCTGGTAGAGCTTAATACGCTCATCCAGGCTTAAGGTCGGGAACTTATTGTAGCGGATCAGCGCCTCGTCGGACAGGGCGCCGACGATGACTTTGCCGTACTGATGCGCGTGTTCAATGATATTCAGGTGGCCGTCATGAATCACATCGGTACAGAAACAGGTGTAAACGGTTTTCATTGATTCTTACTCCTTCGTGTCATAGTGGACAGGGACGGAAACGCCGGTGCTCGCGAGAGCCTGGCGGAAGACGGCGAAAAACGCCTCGATATCCGGCACATCGATCGCGCCCAGTGCGCAGAGACGGAAGGTGTTGGTGGTGCTGATCTTGCCCGGGTAGATGGTAAAGCCTCTTTCATAGCAATAGTCGTGGACCTTTTCAAAGCTCCAGGCCGGGTCGTCCGGATAGATGGCGGAGGAGACAAGGCCCGCGCGGTCCTCAGGCCGGATGACCTGTCTGAAGCCGAGGGCGTCCAGCCCTTCGTTGATCGCGTTGAAGACACGGGTATGGCGCATCCATTTGCCCGCCTCGCCCTCAGCCCAGTACTCCTTCAGGGCCTGCAGCGTCGCGTAGATCGTCTGGACCGGCGGGGTAAAGTGCATCTCCCCGGTCTTTTCAAAGTATTCGTACTGCAGATAGAGATTGCAGTAGTAGCTGCGCGTCGGGTAGGACGCGGACCGCTCAATGATAGCCCGGCTGCCGACGATGAAGCTGAGACCGGTGAAGGCCATCAGCCCTTTCTGCGCGCTGGCCATGCAGAAATCGATATTGTCTTTCTCGATGTCGATGGGGCGCATGGCGTAGGTCGATGTGGTGTCGACCGTAAAGACTGCCCCGTAGCGGTGGGCCAGGGCACCGATCTCGCGGATGGGGTTGAGAATGCCGGTCCCGGTCTCCATGTGTGTGGTATGGACCAGGGCGATATCAGGATCGCCGGCGAGGACCTCCTCGACGCGGGCAAGATCGGGGACCTGGTCCACGGGGAAGGTCAGATCAATGTGATCCATCCCGTAGCTGCGGCAGATCTCTGCCGCGCGGGTGCTGTAGGCACCGTTGTCGACGATCAGGATCTTTTTCCCTTCCGGAAGAAGGGAGTTGAGGGCGACGTCGATGTTGATCGTGCCGGATCCGCAGAAGAGCACGCTGGTATACCGGTCCGTATCGCCGTGGACGATGCGGACCAGATCCTCGCGGAGACCCTTCATCAGGCCGGCGAATTCTTTTTCACGCGGGCAGATATCCGGGACGACCTGGGCATACTTGACGCTGTCCGTGGTCGTTGAAGGGCCGGGGTTGAGCAGGACATTTCGTTTGATCGCTTCCATGGTATTTCCTTTCGTGAGAGGCGTCATGCCGTGTCGAAACAGCAGGGGTTCAGATCTCATCGATCAGGGAGATCAGCTTTTCCATCGGCGGAAGAGAATCGGCCGCCTCCTTCGCCCTGTGGCAGCGCAGCATGGTCTCGGCGGTGCCGAGCATGGCCTTGTAGGCGCTGCGCGTCATCTGGTCGGCGTAGATCACGATGTTCACGCCGTGCTCCTGCAGTTCTTCTTCCGTGACCGCGTTGACGGAGTCTGGGATGACGGCGATGGGGGTGTGCAGGTCAAGTTCGCGGAATTTGTCGCAGAAGGAGAGGAGCTGGGCGGGATCGGTCTCGCCGCTCTGGATCATGATGCCGTCCGCGCCCGCCCGCGTGTAGGCGACGGCGCGCTCAATGGCGTCATCCATGCCGGCGCCCGTCATCAGGCTCTCGATGCGCGCGAAGATCATGAACTCCTCGGTGCGCAGCGCGCTCTTTCCGGCAGCGATCTTCTCACAGAAGGCATCCTTATCTTCCTGGGAGCGGATAAAGACAGCGCCCTCCGGGCCGCTCTTCCTGCGCTCGATCTTGTCCTCGATGACAACGGCGGAGACGCCGGTGCGTTCAAGGGTGCGTACGTTGTAGACGAAGTGGTCGACCAGGCCGCCGGTGCCGCCGTCAAGGATGATGGGCTTGGTGGTGACGTCCATGATCTCATCGATCGTGCGCAGACGCGAGGACATATCCACCAGCTCGATGTCCGGCTTGCCCTTGGCTGTGCTGTCGCAGAGGCTGGAGACCCAGATCGCGTCGTACTGATCAAGGTTTCCGCCGTTCTCCACGACGGTCTTTTCCGCG
>CAMOKZ010000078.1 GCA_946618155.1 uncultured Lachnospiraceae bacterium
TGTTCTTTCTGTTGTTTTCCTCAAAAAATATTTCTCTTAACGAAATCGTTTTCTATCCTTAATCCTCCTTTAATCTTCCTTTCAAGATGAATTTATCTTGCCGCGGTATTCTTTACGTGCATCAAGCAAAACACCAGACAAAACATAAAGGCACACGCATTGCCGGGAAGGACAGTTATGGAAAGATTAGAGATGATCGAGAAACTCAGACAGCACGCAGACATTTCTTATGAAGAAGCAAAACAGATCCTGGATGAGACAAACGACGATATGCTTGAAGCGATCGTTCTGCTGGAGAAACAGGGCAAGCTGAAGAAACAGCAGGCTGCAGACACCGCAGCTCCCGCCCAGGCCGCCGAGGCAGCTGCCCAGGCAGCAGCTCCCGCCCAGGCCGCCGGCGCCGACGCACAGACAGCCGCCGCACATCAGGCCGCCGCTACTGCTCAGCAGGCAGCCGATACCGCTCAGCGCGCCGCTGACTCTGCGCAGCGGGCAGCCGACAGCGCTCAGCAGGCAGCCGATACCGCCCAGAAGAAGGCAGCGCCCAAGGCTGAGAAGAAGAGAGAAAGAAGTGCCTTCGGCAAAGCGATCCGTGCGATCGGTGCTTTCCTCTCCCGCACTTCATTCCATGTTGAGCAGGGTGAGAGCGGACTCTTCGTCATGCCGTCCTGGGTGTTCGCCATCCTGATGTTCTGCTTCTGGAAGGTGCTTGTGCCCGTCATGATCATCGCGCTGTTCTTCGGTATCCGGTATCATTTCTCCGGCGCGGCGGATGTCTCCGCGGCGAATGAAGTCCTGGCGCAGGCCGGCAGTTTCGCCGACGGCGTGGAAGACGCGATGAAGAGGGAACAGTAATCCTTTATTTCTCAGGGTTTTCAGTGTATCATAGAGTAACAGGAGGTCCCGTTTATGGATAATCTGGAAAAAGCCGAACGGCTGAGACAAACCGCTAATGTTTCTTTTGAAGAGGCAAAGGCCGCGCTTGACGCCTGCGGCGGCGATCTGCTTGACGCCGTCGTGCTGCTGGAAAAGCAGGGCAAGACCGCTGCCCCCGGCAAGAGCGTATACTCCACTTCTTTCCAGGAGCAGACCGAGTACGCGAACGTGCCGGAAAAGGTCGAGCAGCAGAAGCAGTCGGCGCCGACCCCGGGAAAGAGCATCGGAAAGATCGTGCGGTTCGTTATCGATTTCCTCCGCAGAACATCCTTCTGCATCTCGCGGCAGGGTGAGGAGATCTTCCGGCTGCCCTCGTGGCTCATGGTGATCCTTGTCGCGTTCTCCTGGCGGATCTCCCTTCCGGTCGGGCTGATCGCCCTGCTCTTCGGCATCCGCTACTCCTTTGCGGGTAAAGCGGATACCGACATCCCCAACAGTGTCCTCTCGAAGGCCGGGGATGTAGCGGATGACATCCGCTCGGGACTGGGCAAGAAGAAAGAATAAGCAGACACAGACAGGCCAGGGATACCGCTTGCCGGTATCCCCGTTCCTGTTTTCACGCTGTCATACAGATCTTTTCACAGGGAAGGACAAGGCATGGGTGCGAGAATTCTTGTAGTCGAGGATGAGGAAAAGCTGGCACGGTTTATTGAACTGGAGCTGATCCATGAGGGATATGAGGTGACAAAGTCCGGCAACGGCCGCGATGCGCTGGAGATCGCGCTGCGGGAGGATTTTGCCCTGATTCTGCTGGATATCATGCTGCCGGGCTTAAACGGGCTCGAGGTGCTGCGGCGCCTGCAGAAGGAAAAGCAGGTCCCCGTTATCCTGCTGACCGCAAGGGATGCGGTCAACGACAAGGTCTCCGGCCTCGACGCCGGCGCGGTGGATTATATCACCAAGCCCTTCGCGATCGAAGAGCTCCTTGCCCGCATCCGCGTAGCCTTAAAGCTCCACGCCGCGCCCGCGCAGTCTGCCGCCCGGAGCGATGCCGCCAAAGAAGGCGTGCTGACCTGGGGGCTTCTTGTGATGAACGTCCCTGCCCACACGGTCAAATACGATGGTCATGAGATCTTCCTGACCAACCGTGAATTCCTGATGCTGCGCACCCTGCTGGAGAACCGCGACATCGTCCTCTCCCGGGATACGCTGCTCAACAAGGTGTGCGGCTATGATTTCGTCGGCGAGACCAACATCGTGGACGTCTACATCCGCTACCTGCGCTCCAAGATCGACGATGTGTTCCATATCAAGATGATCCATACCGTCAGAGGGGTCGGTTATGTCATTAAATCAGAAGAAGGCTGAGGCTAAGGCGGCGGAAACTGCCCGGAAGGCCGCTTTAAAAACTGCGGCGGCAGACCGGAAAGCTGCTGTCAAAGCCGGGAAAGCGGCCCGCAGGCACCGCCCGGCTAAGCCCGCCGAGCAGCAGCGCAGGATGACCTCGATCACGCGCAAGCTCCGCTGGTACATGGTCAGGAAAAAATTCCTGCGCTTTTTCTTTTCGGATCTGCTCTTTTTCCTCCTTGCCTGCGTCGGATGGTGCGCGGACAGGGAATTTGCCGCGCTCGGAAATGTGGTCTGGAACAATGAGCGGAGTTTCATCTTCCTCCGCACCACCCGCGGACTGATCTACCGGGTCGCCTCGCCGGAGGGAAAGATGCTGATGACCGCCCGGGCCGAGATCCCGCTGCTCGTCATCGCCTCCGTCACCGCAGCGATCTTTGTGCTGCAGGTCTTCGGTCTCTTCCCCTCCTTTTTCCGGGAAGACCGGAAGATCCGCAGGATCCTCTCGCCCATCAACGAGATCGCCCTCAAGGCGGATGAGCTCAGCCGCCTCACCTTTTCCGAGGATAAATATGAGGAGATCGAGAAGGCGCTGGAAAATATCCGCCCGGACCAGTACGCGGAAAATCAGCCCCTCGCCTTCCACGATTCCGACCTGACCGGCGTCGAGGCCGCGATGAACAACCTCCTGCTGCGCATGCGCGAGACCTACCGCCAGCAGGCCAGGTTCGTCAACGACGCCTCCCACGAGCTGCGCACGCCGATCGCGGTCATCCAGGGCTACGCCAACCTGCTGGACCGCTGGGGCAAGTCGGATCCCCAGACGCTGGAGGAAGGCATCTCGGCGATCAAAAATGAATCCGACCACATGAACCACCTGGTGGAGCAGCTGCTCTTCCTGGCGCGGGGCGACAGCGGAAAGACCGTCCTGGACCGCGAGGATGTGGATCTCTGCGCGATGATGCGCGAGGTCTACGAGGAATCCTTCATGATCGACGAGGCGCACCGCTACCGCCTGAAGGTCCCGGATGAGCAGATCATCTTCTCCGCCGACATCGGCCTGCTCAAGCAGGCGGTCCGCATCCTGACCGACAACGCGGCCAAGTATACGAAGGAGGGGGATGAGATCATCCTCTCCGCCGGGCGCACCGCCGCGGGCGATCCCTATGTGCAGGTGCAGGATACGGGCGTCGGCATCGCTGAGTCTGAGATCCCGCACATTTTCGAGCGCTTCTACCGCTCCGACGAGGTGCGCTCCAGCGCCGGCACAGGGCTTGGCCTCTCCATCGCGAAATGGATCGTCGACAAGCACGGCGGCCGGTTTGAAGTCCTCTCCCGCCCGCAGCTGGGCACGAGGATCCGCATCGTACTGGAATAGAGAAACCAGAGGAACCCAGCCATGAACCAGAACTCTGCTCCTGCGCCGCTTTGGACGCGGGACTTTACGATCATCACAGCCGGAAGCGCGGTCTCCATGTTTGGGAACGCGCTTTCCGGCTTTGCCATGAGCCTGCTGGTCCTGGATATTTCGGGCTCGACGCTGCTCTACGCCATCTACATCGCGATGTACACGGTGCCGCAGCTCATCCTGCCGATCATCTCCGGTGCCATCCTGGACCGCTTTTCCAGGAAGAAGATGATCTATACCCTGGATTTCATTTCGGCCGGCCTGTACTTTGTATGCGCCGTTCTCATCGCCGCGGGATGGTTCTCCTTCACGGTGTTCGCCTTCGGCGTCTTTGTCCTGGGCTGCATCCAGAGCACCTACATGGTCGCCTACGACAGCTTCTACCCTCTGCTCATCTCGGAAGGAAACTACCAGAAAGCCTACTCTGTCGCGAGCGTGCTGGAGACGGTATCCGCCGTGATGGTGCCGGTCTCCGCGTTTCTCTACCGCAGGACAGGCCTTGCCCCGCTGCTCGCGGTCAACGGCGTCTGCTTCCTTCTGGCTGCGCTGATGGAGACGCAGATCGGCGCGGATGAGGAATACATCCGGAAACAGCAGGCCGCTGCGGAAGCAGAAGACGTCAGCGTTTCGACGCCCCGCCGCGTGCTTCTCGACATCAAAGAGGGTTTCGCCTATCTGCGGGCCGAGCGGGGCCTGCTGGCCGTCGCCATCTACTTCGGCTTTTCGGCCATCTGCGGCGGCGTATCCACGGTGCTCGTCCTCCCGTGGTTCCGGGCAAACTGGACAAACGGCGAATACTTTTACATCCTGGTCCAGGGCATGGCCCTGGTGGGCAGGGGCATCGGCGGCCTGCTGCACTACCGCTTTAAGATTCCGTCGAAATACCGCTGGGGGACGGCCCTCTTTGTCTATCTCATGATCTCCGTTTTTGAGGGCATCTACCTGTTCACGCCGCTCCCCGTCATGATGGTACTGTGCTTCTGCGTCGGCATCGGGGGCATCACCTCCTACACCATCCGCATCTCCGCCACGCAGAGCTACGTGCCGGATGAGCGCAAAGGCCGCTTCAACGGCGCCTTCAACATGCTCAGCACGGCCGGCGCCCTGATCGGCGAGGTGGCCGCAGGGACACTGTCCCAGTTCTTCCCCGGGCGGCTCGTGCTGCTCACCGTCATGATGATCAGCGCTGCAGCCGCGCTCATCCTGATCGGCGGCGGGAAGAAGTACGTGGCGCCGATCTACAACCGCAGCAGATAAGCCGCAAAGAGGACACAAAAGTTTCACAAAACGAAGGCCCCGGAACGCTTGACACAGGCGGGTCCGAAGACTATAACAGGAGACGAAAAGAACAGACCGCCTGTCCGACCGGGGCAGCCAATACAAAAGGAAATCAGCTGTAGCAGACATGTAAGGAGCCTTACTGGAGCCGACCTCCCGAAAGACTCCTTATTTTTGTGCGACAGCCGCTACCGAGAGACCGCAGGTCTCGAGGTGGGCGTGGCGAATACCACGCACGGCTCGTTTCCCCGTTCAGGCGTCTGCAGCATGGAAGAAAGAAGGAGCGAGGAAAATGAAGAGAAGAATGTTGAACAAAAACCTGAGCAGCATGTTGAAAGCGGCAGCGCTGACAGCGTGCCTTTGCGCAGCCGGCGCCTTTACCTGCCTGGCCGATGACGGTTCCGTCATCATCAGCACGGATTATCCGGGCGTGAGCGCGAAGCCCGGCGCCTCTGTTTCGTTCCCGCTTTATATCGTAAATAACGGGACCACCGAGCAGGATGCCGCGCTGGCCGGCGAAGGGCTCCCGGAGGGCTGGACCGGCTACTTCAGAGGCACCGACAGTGAGGTCTCCAGCGTGCACATCAGCGCGAAGCAGGATAAAGAGGAAAGCCCGAAGCTGAGCTATTCCGTCACCATCCCGGATGACGCGCAGGACGGCGATTATACCTTTACGGTCAAGGCTGCCGGCAGCGAAGAGACCGCCGCGACGGCGATCACGGTGACGGTGACCAGTGAGGAGGCCGGGCAGAGTGATTTCACTGCCGAGTACCCGCAGCAGCAGGGCGATACCTCCACGAACTTCAGCTTTGATACCACGATCATCAACAACCGCCTGACGCCGCAGTCCTACGCGCTGGCCGCGCAGGCGCCCGAAGGCTGGACGGTCACCTTTACGCCGGCAGGCGAAAGCTCCAAGGTCGCCTCTCTTCCGGTCGATCCGGACAAGAGCCAGGGCCTGACCGTTGCGGTAACGCCGTCGGAGACGGCCGAACAGGGCGATTACACCATCCCGCTGACCGCTGTTTCTTCCGATGATACCCTGAAGCTTGACCTGCAGGTGACCATCACCGGCACCTACGGCGTGACCTTAAGCACGCCCACCGGCAACCTTTCCGCCAGCGCCTTCGCCGGCGAAGAGACGAAGGTCACGATGGCCGTGACGAACTCCGGCAATGTTGACCTCGAGAACCTGCAGCTGGCCGCCCAGGGCGCCGCGGAGTGGAACATCCGCTTCGACGAGACCACCATCCCGATGCTGGAAGCCGGCGCGACCAAGGAGATCACCGCCTACATCCAGCCCGCGAAGAACGCCGTGATCGGCGACTACGTGACCGCCATGACCGTCCAGAACGCGCAGGTAAAGAGCGAAGCTGACCTGCGTATCTCCGTGAAGAACCACACCACCTGGGGCATCACGGCGATCGCCGTCATTGCCGTCGTCTGCATCTGCATCGGCGCCGTCATCCGCAGATACGGCAGAAGGTAAGCAGCCACGCGCACGGAAAAGGGGTTGAATATCATGATGCAAACGGAAGGAACGGAAACGGAAATGATCCGGATATCCGGTCTCACGAAACGATATGGGGAAAAGACAGCGGTGGATCACCTCACGCTGGACGTCCGCCGCGGCGAGGTATTCGGCCTGCTGGGCCCGAACGGCGCCGGCAAGACCACGACCATCCTGATGCTGCTCGGACTGACAGAGCCGGCGGAAGGCAGCGCAACCATCGACGGGATCGACTGCACGCGGGACGCGATGAAGACCAAGCGGATCACCGGCTACCTGCCGGACAACGTCGGGTTTTATCCCGACATGACGGGGCGCGAGAACCTCATGTTCACGGGAATGCTGAACGGCCTGAGCCGTGAAGAGTCCGCGCGGCGCATCGACGCGCTGCTGGAAAAGGTGGGCATGACGGAGGCTGCGGACAAAAAGACCGCCGCCTATTCCCGCGGCATGAAGCAGAGGCTCGGCATCGCGGACGTCCTGATGAAGGATCCCAAGGTGATCATCATGGATGAGCCTACCCTCGGTCTTGACCCGGAGGGAATGAAGGAATTCCTTCACCTGATACGTCAGCTTGCAGTCGAGGACGGCAGAACGATCCTGATCTCCTCCCACCAGCTCTACCAGATCCAGCAGGTCTGCGACCGGGTAGGCATCTTCGTGGAGGGCAAAATGATCGCCTGCGGGAAGATCGAAGAGCTCGGCCGGCAGCTGGTCATGGAAAACCATTACGCGCTCGAGGTCGAGGCGTCCCCGATGGACGACCGGTTCCTCGGCTTCATCACCGGCCTTGAGGGCGTGCGTGATGTTTCCGGTGAGGGCGCGCGGATGCTGATCCATTCCGACAGGGATCTGCGAAAGGACGTCACCGCGTTCCTCGGCACAAACGGATACGAGCTGCTGCTCCTTCGCCAGAAGGGCGGAGACCTGGACGAGATCTACAGCAGCTATTTTGCACAGGCAGAACTGGAGGCGGAAAAACATGGCAAAGAGCATGACAGGGACCATGGACGCAGGAAAAACAGGAAGAGCTGAGAAAATATACAGCAGGCGCGGTTCGCTGGGCGTCCTGTACCGGAAAGAAATGTCGGACCACATCCGCGGCAGGCGGTTCCTCATCATCCTGCTGCTGGTCGCGGTCACGACCGCTGCCGGTATCTACGGCGCCGCGACCGGCATGAAGGACGCCCTCGAGTCGGACAGCAACTTCGTTTTTCTGAAGCTGTTCACCACAGGCGGCGCGTCGATGCCCTCCTATGTCTCCTTCATGGCGCTGATCGGCCCCTTCGTCGGCCTGATGCTCGGCTTCGACGCCATCAACTCGGAGCGCAGCAACGGAACGCTGGGCCGCCTGCTGGCGCAGCCCATCTACAGAGATAACGTGATCATCGGGAAATTCCTCGCAGGCACAGCCCTGATCGCCATCCTCGTGACGGCGGGCAGCGTGCTGACCGGCGCGGCGGGCTTCCTGACCACAGGCTTCCTCCCCACCGGGGAAGAGCTGGCCAGAGTCCTCGTCTACATCGTCTACACCATCCTCTACATCTGCTTCTGGCTGGCGCTGGCGATCATGTTCTCGGTCTTCTGCCGCCACGCGGCGACCTCAGCCCTCTCCTCCATCGCGATGTGGGTGGTCTTCGCCGTGTTCATGAGCCTGGTGGCAGGGTTCATCGCAAACCTGGCCTACCCGATGCGGAATGAGTACGAGCAGGCAGCCAACATGCTCAGCAACTACAACTGCCAGCTCTTCATCAACCGGCTCTCGCCCTACTACCTCTACACCGAGGCAGTGAGCACCATCCTGAACCCGGCGGTAAGAGCCGTAAACCCGGTGACGGTCTCCCAGATGATCGGCGCGATCAGCGGCTACCTGCCCTTCGACCAGAGCCTGATGCTGGTGTGGCCGAACCTGGCGGGCCTTGCCGCCCTGACCCTGCTGGTCTTCATGATCTCGTACATCAAATTTATGCGGCAGGAGATCCGGGGGAACTAAAGACAATATGGGGAGTATCGTTCAAAAAACGGAGAAGCCATAACGGCTCCTCCGTTTTTTCTGTCATTCCGTAAGTCTCAGTATTTCCCTGCTGCAGATGCGCAGCAGCCGTATCGTTTTTTCCACTTCCTCCGCCAGTTGATCTGTCGCGGGGCAGCCTCTCCCCCTCGCCATCTGCACGGTACCTGCAAGATTCCCATGCTGCCGCAGCAGCGCTCTGTACAGTTCCTTTATCTGCGGAAGGTCGGCCATGTCCAGCATTGTTTTCATGTCCTCAAGCATGGCATCGATCTGTCTGATACACCGTTCTCCATGAGACAGCCAGAAATCCATCTGCCCCTCAATCGCATAACCGGCGATTCTTCTTATCCGGGGGCGCGCAAAAAT
>CAMOKZ010000079.1 GCA_946618155.1 uncultured Lachnospiraceae bacterium
AGAAGGGAGTTTCAGGATACAGGATGCACGGCAATTGTGGTTGGAAACTTGGGTTTTGCAGGAAGAGGGCAGCGGCCGGGGCGGTGATCGCAGCGGTGGCTGCGGTGACCGGCTTTGCGCGGGGCGAGGATCTTCGCACCGGGATCGCCGGCCTTATTTTTGCGCCGCTGATCGCGGCGGCCTGGAGCCTGCGGTTTAAGGAGGAGGAGAGGAGCGGGTTCTTCGCGGACAGACGGGCCCGTGCGGCGGCTGTCTGCGCCTTTTTCCTGCTCGGCGCCTGGGGCATCTACTGCTATTCCCAGCTGATCGTGAATGTCGGACATATTCTCTATATCGGCCTCCCGAAGATCCTGCTGGAGCTTTGCCTCATCCTGCTGATCATTCTTCCGCTGTTTTTCCTGACGGGCAGGCCGTTCCTGGCTGTTTCGGCCGCGTCCTGCGTGGTGACGGTCCTTTGCGCGGCGGGGTATTTTGTGTACCGCTTCCGGGGGACGGAACTGATGCCGCTGGATATCTTTTCCGCGCGGACTGCCCTTGGCGTTTCCGGGGAGTATTCCTTTACCATGGAGCCGATGATGTACTGCGGCCTCTTGCTCTGGCTCGTCCTGCTCGGCGTTTTCACGGCGTTTCCGCTGCTGAAAAAGACGGGCGGCGCTGCGGCCAGGATCGCTGCGGTCGTCGTGTGCCCCATCCTGTTTATTGCCTGGTATCTGGGCAGCGGGAACATCTACATTGAGACCTGGGGAAACAACGGTTCCAAGTGGAACGGCTTCCTGCTGAATTTCAGCCTGCAGGTCAGAAGTGAACTGGAGATCAAGCGGCCTGACGGGTACAGCGCCGAAGCCATGCACCGGCTGGAAGAGGAGTGGGGGGAAGACGGAGAGACCGGCAGCGGTGCGGATGAAGGTGAAGGGGAGTCTGAAGGGGATACGGAAGAGGAACCCACACAGCCGGATATCATCCTTATCCTGGAGGAATCCTTCGCGGATCTTTCTGTCCTCGGCTCTCCGCTGCGGACTGCGGAGCCGGTCACGCCCTACTGGGACAGCCTGAAGGAGAATACGACCCGCGGGTACGTGCTTTCCTCTGTCTATGGCGGGGGCACCGCGAACACGGAGTTTGAAGTGCTGACCGGCAACACGATGGGCTTCCTCTCCTACGGGGCGACGCCCTATCAGCTCTACATCCACGAGCCGTCCTGGTCGATGGCGTCCTGGCTGAAGGAGCACGGCTACGCGTGCGCGGCGACCCATCCCTATCTTTCCGGCGGCTGGTCGAGGACGAAGGTCTATCCGCTGCTGGGCTTTGACTCCTGGAGCTTCCTCGAGGACTATCCGCAGCAGGATCTGATCCGCGACTATGTGAGCGACCGGGAGATGTTCCAACAGGTCACCCGGCTCTGGGAGCAGAGGGATACGGAAAAACCCTTCTTCCTGTTCGGCATCACGATGCAGAACCACGGCGGCTTTGACTATGAAGGGGAGGGCGTGACGCCCTGCATGCCCCTTGAAGGTTACGCGGAGGATTATCCGGACGCGGAGCAGTACCTCGGGCTCATTCATGAGAGCGACAAGGCGATCGAAGAGCTGATCTCCTATTTTGAGAAGCAGGAGCGGGATGTGGTGATCGGCATCTTCGGGGATCATTTCCCGAGTCTGGATATCCGCTTCTACGAGGAGATCCACGGCGGTCCCTTTGATACGCTGGACGAGCAGGAGCCGGAATATTCCGTTCCCTTCGTGATCTGGACCAATTTCGACAGGGAAGAGAAGGAGACGGACCTGATCAGCATGAGCGATCTGGGCACCTGGGTGCTGGACGCCGCAGGACTTCCCCTTCCGCCCTACAACCGCTTCCGGCAGGCCCTTGGCGAGGTCGTTCCGGTGTGGAATTCCCAGGGGTTCTATTCAAAGAGCGCCGGCGGTTTTCTGCCCTATGCGGAGGCCGCGGGAGAGGAAAAGGAATGGCTGGAGACCTACCGGATGTGGCAGTATAATTACCTGTTTGACCGGGACGGACAGAGCAAAGTCCTGTTTCCGTGAGGCAATTTCAGAAAGATTTAAGTTGACGCGCCACTTTCCTTATACTATGATGGGATATGCTGTGAAAAGGATAAGGAATTTTATGCAATAAGAGATATCGAGGAAAGTCATGTCGGCTATACGTACGCTGCGAACCGTGTTTACCGTTGTCGGTTCCGCATTCTTTGTTTTGTATTTTTATCAGCTCATCTATACCATGATCGGCCTTGTGCACAATAAGTGGCCGCAGACGAAACCGCTGCGTGAGCACCGGTTTGCCGCCATCATCAGCGCGCGCAATGAGGAGAAGGTCATCGCCAATCTGCTGGAGAGCCTTCGCGCGCAGAACTATCCCAGAGAAAAGCTGGATATTTTCGTGATCGCGGACAACTGCACGGACGGCACCGCGGATATCGCCCTCGAGCACGGCGCCCGCGTCTATGAGCGCAGGGATACCCGCCGTCAGGGCAAGGGTTACGCGCTGGCCTACTTTTTCCGCTGCCTTAAGCGGGACGGGCTCGACGTATATGACGGCTACATGATCTTTGACGCGGACAACATCGTGGATCCCGACTTTACCCGTGAGATGAACCGCCTGTTTGATACCGGGGAGTACGGCGCCATTACCGGGTACCGCAATTCCTCCAATTTTGCCGCTAACTGGATCTCCTCCGGCTACGCGATCTGGTTCCTGCGCGAGGCGCGGTTCCTGAACGGCCCGAGGATGCACCTGGGCACGAACTGCCATGTCTCCGGCACCGGTTTCCTGGTCTCCGCTGACGTGATCCGCCGCAACGGCGGCTGGCCCTTCTTCCTTCTGACGGAGGATATTCAGTTCTCCGTTGCCTGCGCCGCGCAGAACATCCGGATCGGGTACTGCGAGAGCGCGATCGTCTACGATGAGCAGCCCACGACCTTTAAGCAGTCCTGGTGTCAGCGCCTGCGCTGGTCAAAGGGTTTCTACCAGGTGAACGGCCGGTACGCCGGATCCCTGATCGCGGGTACGGTATCCATGCCGGGAAGAGCCGCCTGGTCCTGCTTTGACATGCTGGCGACCATCGCGCCCGGCACCATCCTTATCCTGGCCGAGCTCCTGGTGCTCGGCGGTATTGCCCTGAGCGTGTGGAACCTGCCTGCCTGGCTGGCGCACTTTGTGCTTCGCCGCTGCGGACGTTTCGCTGTCCGTTTCCTGGTCGAGTATTATCTGCTGATGCTCCTTTACGGCCTGCTGACGGTCATTTCGGAGTGGAGCAGGATACGCTGCCCGGGCGTGAAGAAGATCCTCTACTGCTTTACCTTCCCGATCTTCATGCTGACCTACGTGCCGATCTCCATTACGGCGCTGTTCCGCAAGGTGTCCTGGACGCCGATCGCGCATTACGGCGAGGAGGCCGCAAGGATCTCCCGGTGATGTTCCGGTAAAAGGGTGCCGCATCCGGGGAGGACAGATAGAATAACCTGGAATAACGAAAACAAGAGGGCTGTGCGCCCCGGCAAGCTGACCGCGCCAGGATGCGCGGAGCCGGGACCCACAGCCCTTTCTTTTTGTCAGAAGTGCTTATTTTTTGAAGGTCACGATGGTCACGCCCGCGTCGCCCTCGCCGAACTCGCCGAGGCGGAAGCTGTCCACGCGCTTCTGCCTGCGCAGATAGGCGTGCACGGCCTTGCGCAGCGCGCCTGTGCCTTTTCCGTGAACGACGCGCACGGAGGGCAGATGCGCCAGACAAGCGTCATCCAGGTATTTGTCCAGCTCCATGATCGCCTCATCGGTGGTCATGCCGAGAAGGTTGATCTCCGTAGAGACGGAGGCGGACTTGGCCATGCTGATCTTGCCCGTCGTGCCCCGGGCCTTGCCGGAACCGGAGGAGGCGTTATCCTCCTGGATGAGTTCAAGGTCGCTCACATTGACCTGGGAGCGGAGGATGCCCATCTGCACGAAGAGATTTCCCTTCGCGTCAGGCAGGGAGCTGACGGTACCCTTCAGGTTCATGCTGATCACCCGGACCGCGTCGCCCAGATGCAGCTTTGCGGGATCGACCTCTTTGCCCTGTCTCTGGGCGGTCCCGGTTCCCGCGGCTTTGCCGTGCTCATCCATCTTTTCCCGCAGCTTTGTGCGTTCCCGCTCCATCTCCCGCGCCATATCGGGGCTTGCGCCCAGCTTGTTGTAGCGCCGGATGACGGCGTCCGCGTACTCCTTGGCCTCCCGCAGGACGGCCTGGGCCTTCTCCTGGGCCTCCCGCATCACGCGGTCGCGGCTCGCCTCGAGCCGCGCTTCTTTCTGCTCCAGACGGCGGCGAAGAGCCGCAATTTCTTTGCGGTCCTCCTCGATCTGCTCCTGCGCGGCGCCTGCCTGTCTGCGGCGGTCCTCCAGATCGGCGATGACATCCTCGAAGCTTTCCTGCTCCTGGGAGATATGCCCCTTTGCCTCCTCGATCACCTCATCCGGGAGCCCCAGACGGGAGGAGATGGCAAAGGCGTTGCTCTTGCCGGGCACGCCGATGAGCAGGCGGTAGGTGGGCCGCAGCGTCTCCACGTCGAATTCGCAGCAGGCGTTTTCCACGCCGGGCGTGGAGAGGGCAAAGACCTTCAGCTCGCTGTAGTGGGTGGTCGCGATGGTCCGGATGCCCCGTCTGTGGAGGGACGAGAGGATGGCGATCGCCAGGGCTGCGCCCTCAGTGGGATCGGTGCCGGCGCCCAGCTCGTCGAAGAGGACCAGAGAGCGCTCGTCCGCCTGATTCCAGAAGGATACGATGTTCGTCATGTGGGACGAGAAGGTACTCAGGCTCTGCTCGATGCTCTGCTCGTCGCCGATATCCGCGAAGACTTCGGTAAAGAGGGCAAGCTCGGAGTGGTCGAAGGCCGGGATATGCAGGCCGGACTGCCCCATCAGGGTGAAGAGGCCGACCGTTTTGAGCGACACCGTTTTACCGCCCGTATTCGGGCCGGAGATGACCAGAAGGTCGAAGGTATCCCCGATATGGATGTCCACGGGAACGACCTTCTTCGGATCGAGGAGCGGATGGCGTCCGCGGCGGATATCAATGCGGCCCTCCTCGTTGAAGACCGGCTCTGTGCCTTTATAGCTCTTGGAGAGCATGGCCCTGGCGAAGATGAAATCCAGCTCGGTCATCACCTCGATATCCGTGAGGATAAAGGCGGACTTTTCATCCACCTGGGTGCTGAGTTTGGCGAGAATGATCTCGATCTCCTTCTTTTCCTGCAGCTCCAGCTCGCGGATGTCGTTGTTGAGCTTGACCACGGACATCGGCTCGATGAACAGCGTGGAGCCCGAGGAAGACTGGTCGTGGATCATGCCCGGCACCATGGAGCGGTGTTCGGCCTTGACCGGCACGCAGAAGCGCCCGTTGCGCTGGGTGATGACCGCGTCCTGCAGGTAGGTCCTGGCGCTGCCGTTGACCAGGGAGGTCAGCTGGGAGCGGATCCTCTCGTTTGCCGTGGTGATGGAGCGGCGCACCTGCCGCAGCGCGGGACTTGCGTCGTCGGCGATCTCCTCCTCGGAGAGGACGCAGCGGCGGATCTCGCGGGAGAGGGAGGTGAGGGGCTCGATGCGGGAGAAGAGGGGCTCAAGGGAATCGGGCGCGAGCTCTTCGTCCCGCTTTGCCCAGGACTTGACCCTGGCGCAGGCGTCCAGCAGCTGGGCGGTCTGCAGCAGTTCTCCCGTGCTCATGGAGCTGCCGATCTCCAGGCGCTTAAGCTGCATGCGCAGGTCGCGCACCCCGGAGAAGGAGATGCTGCCTGCCTGAAGGATGCGGCTTAAGGCGTCGGAAGTCTGGGTCTGCATGATCTGTATCTGGGAAAGATCACACAGGGGCGTCAGCTCCCGGCAGAGCCGTTTTGCCGGTTCAGAGCCTGCAAACTGGGTCAGACGGTCGATGATCTTCGGGTATTCGAGCACCCGCAGCGCGCGTTCGTTCATAAGGTCTCCTTTGCCTGGTCTACTGTCTGCTTCAAGGAAAGAACACTTTCTAACCTTTACTCTACCGCTATTTTACAATATAATATGGTAAAAAGAAAGCACCGGCGAAGGGCCTTAGAAAAGAGGAAAAACAGCATGAAGTTCATTGACACATTCCGCGAGGGGGACCACATCGCGGGTATTTATTTGTGCAAATATAAGCAGTCAGCGGTCTCCAAGAACGGAAAGGCCTACGAAAACGTCGTCCTGCAGGATAAAACGGGCACGATCGACGCGAAGATCTGGGATCCCTCCTCATCGGGGATCGGCAGTTTTGAGGTGATGGACTACGTGGATATCACGGGGGACGTGACCAGCTTCCAGGGATCGCTGCAGCTCAATATCAAGCGGGCGCGCAAAGCCTCGGAAGGCGAGTATATCCCGGCGGATTACCTGCCGGTCAGCGAAAAAGACATTGAAGAAATGTACGCGGACCTGATGCGCATCCTGGGCAGTGTTTCCAACCCCTATCTGGCGCAGCTCATCCAGAACTATTTCGGGGAGGAGAAGTTCGCCGGGGCATTCAAAAAGCATTCCGCAGCGAAGACCGTGCACCACAGCTTTGTGGGCGGCCTGCTGGAGCATACCCTCAGCGTCGTGCGCTTCTGCGATTTCTTTACCCAGATGTATCCTTACCTGAACCGGGATCTTCTGCTGACGGCAGCGGCCTTCCACGATGTAGGAAAGCTCAAGGAGATCTCCGCTTTCCCGGAAAACGACTATACGGACGACGGCCAGCTGCTCGGCCATATCGTGATGGGCAGCGAACTGGTGGGATACGGGTGCCGCTGCATCAAGGGCTTCCCCAAAAAGCTGGCCAGCGAACTGCAGCACTGCATTCTGGCGCACCACGGAGAGTATGAGTTCGGCTCGCCGAAAAAGCCCGCACTGCCGGAGGCGCTCGCCCTTAACCTTGCCGACAACGCAGACGCCAAGCTGGAGACCATGAAGGAACTGATGAAGGGCGTCCAGGCAAATGGTGAATGGCTTGGCTACAACCGGCTGTTCGAGACCAATCTGAGAAAGAGCACGCTGACGCCCTGACCGCAGAGGAGGATGGGAAAATGATCAGAGACTATGTGACGCAGTATCAGCATATTGGCATTCCGACAAACGATATTGCCGCGACGAAGGCGTTCTTTATGTCCATGGGATTTGAGCCTGTCTTTGAGACGGTCAATAACGGCGAGCAGGTCTGCTTCCTCGCGATGGGACAGATCGTGATCGAGACCTACCAGAACGGGAAGGCAGCGATGGCGCGCGGCGCCGTAGACCACATCGCACTGGATACGCGCGACCTGCCGGCCTGTGTGGAGGAAGTAAAGGCGCAGGGCTATACGGTCGTGGAAGGACCGGCCTATCTGCCCTTTTATGAGCATGGCGTAGCCTATATCTCCATCATGGGCCCGGATATGGAGGTCGTCGAGTTCAATCAGCGCTTCCGTTCCGAAGAGGAAAAGAGGGACGTCCTGGTGAAGACCGGGATCCTTTCCGTATGAAGACCGGCGTGAGGAAAAAGATGAAGAAAAACGACACGATCGAGTTGATCATAGAAGACATCAGTAATGAAGGAATGGGAATCGGCCATGCGGAGGGCATGGCCGTTTTTGTCAAGGACGCCCTGATCGGCGACCGGATCCTGGCAGGCATCACTGCCGTAAAGAAAAACCTTGCCTATGCAAGAATCGCGCAGATGATCGAGCCGGGCCCCGGGCGCAGGCAGGCCCCCTGTCCGCAGGCCAGGCGATGCGGCGGCTGCCAGATCCAGGAGATGGACTATGCCGCCCAGCTGGCGTTTAAAGAAAAAAAGGTGAGGGGGAACCTGGAGCGGATCGGCGGCTTCCGGGATCTGCCCATGGAACCGATCATCGGCATGGAAGAGCCCTGGCGGTACCGCAATAAAGCGCAGTTCCCCGTGGGAACGGACCGGGAGGGGAACCTGATCGCAGGCTTCTACGCCGGGCGGACGCATTATATCATCGACCACCATGACTGCCTGCTTGTCGCCCCGGAAAACAGGGAGATACTGGAGACGGTGCTGGACCACATGCGCAGGTATCAGATCCCTGCCTATGATGAGCAGACCGGGACCGGGCTCGTCCGGCATGTCATGACGCGGAAGGGGTTTTCCACCGGTCAGATCATGGTCTGCCTGGTCCTGAACGGGGAAAAGATAAAAAATGAAGAAGAGCTTGCCGGCCGTCTTACCCGCATTCCCGGCGTATGCAGCGTGATGGTGAGCGTAAACCGCGCCCGCACAAACGTGATCATGGGGAAGACCGTGCGGTGCCTTGGCGGTGAAGCGTACATAGAAGACCGGATCGGCGATGTCGCCTACCGGATCTCGCCCCTCTCGTTTTTCCAGGTCAATCCTGTCCAGACAGAAAAGCTGTATGAGACAGCCCTGGAATTTGCGGGGCTTACCGGGACGGAAACCGTCTGGGACCTCTACTGCGGGATCGGCACGATCTCCCTGTTTCTCGCGCAGCGCGCGGCTCATGTCTGCGGCGTGGAGATCATTCCGGAGGCGATCCGGGATGCCCGGGAGAACGCGGCGCGAAACGGGATAGAGAACGCACAGTTCTTTGTCGGGAAGGCCGAGGAAGTCCTGCCTGAGAAGTATGAAAAAGAAGGAGCCCGGGCAGATGTGATCGTGGTGGACCCGCCCCGCAAGGGCTGCGACGCAGCGCTGCTGGAGACGATCCTCCAGATGGAGCCGGAGCGGATCGTGTATGTAAGCTGTGACAGCGCCACGCTTGCCCGGGA
>CAMOKZ010000080.1 GCA_946618155.1 uncultured Lachnospiraceae bacterium
TTCCCGGTCCGGCCCGCCTTTCTGCTTTTTTGCTTTACCTGCGCAAAGCGTCTTGACAAACCTAGGCTTATCTATTAGAATTCTTTTTTGATGGCTGTTTTATGCCAGAAATGCGATGACGGCACTATGCGAATTGCCTACCACTACAGAGAGCCGGCGGACGGTGCGAGCCGGTGTGCGCGCAAGGAGCAGTCTCATGCCAGAGCAGGTCACCTGAAGGCGGATGAAGCGTCTTTCGTTTCCGCCCGCTGCGTAGGGGGACCCGGCAGGCTCCGTAACCATGGCCGGGCACTTTGCCTTGAAGTGCCGCAGAGAGGCCGCGAAAGCGGCAATCCGGGTGGTACCGCGATATGATTCAGATCTTGTCGTCCCGGAGGTCCATTACAAGTGGACCTCCGGGTTTTCTTGTATTGATGATTATTTAACAGGTGCCGTTGTTGGAAATCAGAAAGAGAGGACAAAAATGAGGACGCTGAAGTTTATTGACATGACGCTCAGACAGGCGGGAGCCATGCGGGGCAGGGAACTGTCCTTTAAAGAGAAGCTTGAGGTCGCGCGCAGCCTGGACCGCCTGAAGGCGGACACCATCGAACTGGCCCCCATTTCCGGCGGAAGGGCTGACCAGCTCGCCAACCGGACGATCGCGTCCATGGCCGCCACCAGAATCTCCGCGGCGGTGGAGATCGCCGAGGGCAATGTCGAGGAGACCTGGGAGTCTGTCAAGACCGCGAGAAAGCCGAAGCTGAATATCCTGGCGCCGGTCTCCACCGTGCAGATGGAGTATGCCTGCCACAAGAAAGCGCCCGCCATGCTCGAACTGATCGAGAAGACGGTGGCGAAGGCAAGGTTCTACAGCGAGCATGTGGAGTTCTCCGCAGTCGACGCCACGCGGGCGGAGACGGATTTCCTGTATAACGCCCTGAATACCGCGATCGCGGCGGGCGCGGACAAGATCACGGTCTGCGATACGGCGGGCGTGATGCTGCCCGACGAGTTCGGCGCCTTCGTTGCCGGAATCAGGGAGAATGTCCCGGGCCTTGCGGATATCGAGCTGTACGTGCAGATCAGCGACGGCATCGGCATGGCGCTTGCCTGCGCGGCGGCTGCCGTGCGCGAGGGCGCGGCCGGCGTCAAGTGCACGGTGCTGGGTGAGGGCTATCCCTCCATGGAGGCGCTTGCGCACTTTGTCCAGGTCAAGGGCAGCGATCTTGACATCACCACGCAGATGCGCGTGACCGAGATGAGCCGTGTGGCCGGGCAGCTGGCGAAGATCCTCAACCCCATGCCCCAGGAGGAGTCCATCTTTTCGAATGTTTCCCTGGATGATTCCGCCGGCATCTGCCTCGACGGAAACGATGAGATCAGCGAGGTCATCAGGGCGGTCCGCCAGCTCGGCTATGACCTGAGCGAAGAGGACAACGCCAGGGTCTACGAGGCCTTCCGGCGCGTCGCGGCAAAGAAGCATTTTGTCGGGATCAAGGAGCTCGACGCCATCGTGGCCAGCTCCGCCATGCAGGTGCCCTCCACCTATAAGATCCAGAATTATGTCATCAACAGCGGCAATGTGATCACGGCGACCGCCAATATCCTCCTGGAGAAGGACGGAGAGAACCTGCGGGGCGTCGGGATCGGAGACGGCCCCATCGACGCCGCCTTCCAGGCGATCGAGCAGATCATCGGGCATCACTACGAGCTGGATGACTTCCAGATCCAGACCGTCACGGAAGGACGCGACGCCATGGGAAGCGCGCTGGTCAAGCTGCGCGCCGGCGGAAGAGTGTATTCCGGTACCGGCATCTCCACGGATATCATCGGTGCTTCCATCAGGGCTTACCTGAGCGCCCTCAACAAGATCGTTTACGAGGAGGCGTGACCGGGAAGCCGGCCTAGCAGAGAAGACAAGGAGGAACTGCTTTGAAACTGTCATTCTCCATACAGAACTGGACGACCCTGCGCTGGGAAGAGCTCGTGGAGACCGCGCGCCAGACCCGCCTGCAGGGCCTTGAGCTCGGCAGCATCCGCAGCCCGCTCTTCGCGGGCAAGGCGAGCCCGGCCAACCCCGGAAACGCGGCCCGCGTGCGCCGCTCCCTGAGCGGCATGGGCCTCTCCATCCCCTGCGCCGGGACGGAAACGGACTTTACCGCCCCGGATTTCCTTGCTGAATTTGACGAGTGCCTTGAGGTGGCGGTCAACCTCGGCATCCCCTGCATCGGCATCCATACCGCTGAGAGCGATATGGAAAAATGCGCCTCCGCCCTGGAGTCCGTCCTCACCGAGGTCTCGGACGCCCCGGTCACGGTGCTGGTAGAGACCAGCGGCGCCTTCGCCGATACGACAAAGCTGCGCGACCTGCTCAACCGGTTCGCCGACGACCGCCTCGCCGCCGCCTGGAACATGTACGGGACCTGCGTGGAAGCGAAGGAGGATCCGGAAAAGACGATCACGAACCTCGGCGCCTATGTCCGCCACGTGCACATCCACGACTACCGGATGGAGGACGGGGCACCGGTGCCGGAGCTGGTCGGCGACGGCCTGCTGCCGATGAAGGACCTGATGAACGCCCTGCGCTCGGTCAACTACGACGGCTTTGTCTCCCTGGAATGGGATCCCGCCTGGATCGAGGGCCTCGAGGACATCGAGATCATCCTGACCCACTATGAGAACACGCTGCGCGCCTGGGGCGATACCCGCCGCGGCGAGAAGCACCTTTACTGGAGCGAGCGCCATAAGGGCCGCTACGTCTGGAAGAAGGGCGCCCTCATCGACAAGACCTTCCCCCAGGTGCTCGACACCATGGTGGAGGAGTTCCCGGATCAGCTGGCGATCAAGTTTACGACCCTGGACTACACCAGGACCTACAGCCAGTTCAGGGACGACGTGGACGAGTTCGCCCAGACCCTGGTCTCCCTGGGCGTGAAGGCCGGTTCCAAGGTGACCATCTGGGCGACCAACGTGCCCCAGTGGTTCCTGACCTTCTGGGCCGCCACCAAGATCGGCGCCGTCCTGGTCACGATGAACACCGCCTACAAGATCCACGAGGCGGAGTACCTGCTTCGCCAGTCGGATACGCATACGCTGGTCATGATCGAGGGCTACCGCGATTCCAACTACAAGAAGATCATGGAGGAGCTCTGCCCGGAGATGGAAAACAGCCGTCCCGGACAGCCCCTGCACTGCCGCAGGCTCCCGTTCCTGCGCAACGTCATCACGGTGGGCTTCCGGATGAAGGGCGCGCTGACCTGGGAAGAGTCCCTGGAGTACGCCTCCCGCACGCCGATCGAGGAGATCCGCAGAATGGCCGCGGCGGTGAACGTGAACGACGTCTGCAACATGCAGTATACCTCCGGCACCACCGGGTTCCCGAAGGGCGTCATGCTGACCCACTACAATATCGTCAATGACGGCAAGAGCATCGGCGACGGCATGGATCTGTCCACGGAGGACCGCATGATGATCCAGGTGCCGATGTTCCACTGCTTCGGCATGGTGCTGGCCATGACGGCGACGATGACCCACGGCGGGACCATCCTGCCGATCCCGTACTTCTCGCCGAAATCCTCGCTCTCCTGCATCAACAATGAGCACATCACCGCCTTCCACGGCGTGCCGACCATGTTCATTGCCATGCTGGAGCATCCGGATTTCCCGAAGACCGATTTCAGCTATATGCGCACCGGCATCATGGCCGGCAGCCCCTGCCCGATCGCGGTCATGCGCGACGTGGTGGAGAAGATGCACATGCCCGAGATCGTCATCGTCTACGGCCAGACCGAGGCGGCGCCCGGCTGCACGATGAGCCGGACCACCGACTCCCTCGAGGTGCGCGTGACCACCGTCGGCAGCGCGTTCCCGGAGGTGGAGTGCAAGATCGTGGATCCCGAGACCGGGGAGGACTGCCCGGACGGCGTGATCGGCGAGTTCGTGGCCAGAGGCTACAACATCATGAAGGGCTACTACAAGATGCCCAGGGCGACCGCGGCGGCGATCGATCCCCAGGGCTGGCTCCACACCGGAGACCTGGCCTGCAGGACGCCGGAGGGCAACTACCGCATCACGGGACGCCTGAAGGATATGATCATCCGCGGCGGCGAGAATATCTACCCGAAGGAGATCGAGGAGTTCATCTACACCCACCCGAAGGTCAGCGACGTGCAGGTCATCGGTGTGCCGGATGAGGCGATGGGCGAGGAGATCATGGCCTGCATCATCCTCAAGGAAGGCGAGGAGATGACGGTGGAGGAGATGAAGACCTTCGTGCGCGACCATATGGCGAAGCACAAGGTGCCCAAGTACATTGAATTCGTGAAGTCCTTCCCGATGAACGACGCGGGCAAGATCCAGAAATACAAGATGCGCGAGGAAGCCGTAAAGAAGCTGGGCCTGCAGAAGGCGGCCGGAATCGAGACGGCATGACCGGAGAGAGAGCGCGCCTGATCATCGACGCGCACTGCCATATCTATCCGGAAAAGATCGCGCCGAAGGCGATCACCGCGGTGGACGGGTTCTACGGCGGACTGCCTGAAGAGCCCCTGGACGGCACGGCGGCCACGCTGCTTGAACGCGGCGGGGCGGCGGGCATCTCCCGCTTTGTGGTCCACTCGGTGGCCACGACGCCGCACCAGGTGGGCAGCATCAACCGCTTTATCGCGGGGGAGCAGGAAAAGTCGGGCGGGAGGCTGATCGGCCTCGGCGCCCTGCATCCGGAATCGGAGGATCCAAGGGCGGATGTGGAACAGATCCTGGCCCTCGGCCTGCACGGCGTCAAGCTCCATCCCGATATTCAGGGATTTCAGGTCGACTGCCCGGAGGCCATGCGGCTGTTTGAGGTGTGCGAGGAGGCCGGGCTGCCGGTGCTGGTGCATACCGGGGACTACCGGTACGACAATTCCAACCCGGAGCGCACGGTCAATGTTCTCCGCGCGTTCCCGCGCCTTACCTTCGCGGGGGCGCATTTCGGCGGCTGGAGCGTCTGGGACAGGGCCCTTGCCCTGCTGCCGGATTTCCCGAACATTGTGGTGGATACCTCCTCATCCTTTTACTGGATGGACAAAACAAAAGCAATGACCATGATCCGTGCCTTCGGCGCGGAGCGGGTGATGTTCGGCACGGATTACCCCATGTGGGATCCGCGGCCGGACCTGGAATTTATGGAGGGGCTGGACCTGTCTGAGGAGGAGAGAGAACTGATCTTCCACGGCACCTGCGAGCGGGTCTACCGTCCCGGATCGGTGCAGCTGTAAAGGAGGAAGAAGATTTGTCTGATCATAACAGAACGTATGTGACAGTGGACGGCAACGAGGCTGCAGCCTATGTGGCCTACGCGTTTACGGAGATCGCGGCGATCTATCCGATCACGCCTTCATCCCCCATGGCGGGGAAGACGGACGTCTGGGCCGCGAAGGGAAAGAAGAACCTGTTCGGACAGAGCGTCCGCCTGGTCGAGATGCAGTCGGAGGCCGGCGCCATCGCGGCGGTCCACGGCGCCCTTGAGACCGGCGCCCTCGCCTCGAGCTTTACTTCCTCCCAGGGCCTGATGCTGATGCTCCCGACGATGCACAGAATCTCCGGCGAGCGCCTTCCCGGCGTGCTCCATGTGGCGAGCCGCACGGTGGGCGGCCACGCCCTGTCGATCTTCGGCGATCACTCTGACGTGATGAACTGCCGCCAGACCGGCTTCGCCCTGCTCTCGAGCGGCGATGTGCAGGAGGTCATGGACCTGGCCGGTGTTGCGCATCTGTCCGCCATCCGCGGCCGGGTGCCCTTCATCCATTTCTTTGACGGCTTCCGGACATCCCACGAGATCGACAAGGTCGAGCAGATGCCCTACGAATTCCTGGAATCCCTCCTGGACAGAAAAGCCCTGGATGATTTCCGCGCGCGGGCGCTCAACCCCGAGCACCCCATGGTCCGCGCCACCGTGCAGAACCCGGATATCTTCTTCCAGCTGCGCGAGGCGAGCAACGCGGATTACGACGCCCTGCCCGACGTTGTCGAGGATTACCTCGGCAAGGTGAGCGAATACACCGGGCGCGAATACCATATCTTCAACTATTACGGGGCACCGGACGCGGAGCGCGTCATCGTGGCCATGGGCTCGGTCTCCGGCTGCGTGAAGGAGACGGTGGATCACCTGAACGCGAGGGGAGAGAAGGTTGGCTTTGTGCAGGTCCATCTGTACAGACCCTTCGATATCAGCCGCTTTGTCAGCGCGATCCCGGCCACCTGCAGGTCCATCGCCGTGCTCGACCGCACCAAGGAGATGGGCAGCGCCGGCGAACCGCTCTACCAGGATGTCTGCACCGCGCTGCGCGCAAGGGCTGACCTTACGGTGGTGGGCGGCCGCTACGGCCTCTCCTCCAAGGACACGACGCCCTCCCAGATCGCGGCGGTCTTCGCGAACCTCTGCCAGGCTTCGCCGAAGAACAGCTTCACCATCGGCATCACCGACGACGTGACCCATCTGTCCCTTCCGGAGGCGGAGAAGATCTACCCGGAGGAGCCGGGCATGGTCAGCTGCAAGTTCTGGGGACTGGGCGGAGACGGCACCGTCGGCGCCAACAAGAATACGGTGGAGATCATCAACTCCCATACCGAGAAATTTGCCCAGGCCTATTTCGAGTACGACGCGAAGAAGTCCTTCGGCGTGACGAAGAGCCATCTGCGCTTCTCCGACCGGCCGATCCGCTCTTCCTACTACGTCAAGTCCGCGGATTTCGTGGCCTGCCACAACAGCACCTACATCGAGAAGTTTGACATCGCCCAGGAAGTAAAGGACGGCGGCACCCTGCTGCTCAACTGTCCCTGGGACGCGAAGGAGCTGGAGCAGCGCCTTCCGGCCTCCGCAAGGCGGGAGATCGCAGGCAGGGGCATCCGCCTCTTTACCATTGACGCGGAGAAGATCGCGGGCGAGCTGGGCCTCGGCCGTCACTTCAACATGGTCCTGCAGGCAGCATTCTTCAAGCTGATGCCGGTCATTCCGCTGGAGGACGCGGTCCGCTACATGAAGGACGCCGCGACGAAGACTTACTTCGCCAAGGGCGAGGACGTGGTGGCAAGAAACCTTGCCGCAGTCGACGCCGGCCTTGACTCCCCGGTGGAGATCGCCGTTCCGGAAGCATGGAAGACGGCGCAGGACGCCCCGGCTCCCGCGCGCAATGTGCCTGAGGTCGTGACCAAGATCCTCGACCCGATCAACGCCCAGAAGGGCGACGACCTGCCCATCAGCGCCCTCATGCGCTATCAGGACGGCGTGATGGACATGGGCCTTACCGCCTTCGAGAAGCGCCGCATCGCCTCCCGCGTGCCGGTGTGGGATCCCGCCCAGTGCATCCAGTGCAACCGCTGCAGCTATGTCTGTCCGCACGCGGTGGTGCGCCCCTACCTGATGACACAGGAAGAGAAGGACGCTATGCCGGCCGGCATGAAGGCAGCCCCGGCAAAGGGAAAACAGGCCGAGGGACTGTACTTCACCATGCAGATCAGCGAAGCGGACTGCACGGGCTGCGGCAGCTGCGCCCACGTGTGTCCGGCGAAGGAAAAGGCGCTGACGATGGTACCCGCCGCAAAGGCGGAGGATACCTCCGAATCCTGGGAATACGCCCTTTCCCTGCCGCAGAAGGCAGATATCTTTGATCCCTATACGATCAAGGGCAGCCAGTTCCGGCGCCCGCTCCTCGAGTTCTCCGCCGCCTGCGCGGGCTGCGGCGAGACGCCCTACGTCAAGCTCCTCACCCAGCTCTACGGCGACAGGATCTACTGGGCGAACGCCACAGGCTGCTCCCAGGCCTGGGGAAGCGCGATGCCGGGCATCCCGTACACCACTGACCAGAAGGGCCACGGCCCGGCCTGGTCCAACTCACTGTTTGAGAACAACGCGGAATTCAGCCTCGGCATGGTGCTCTCCGTCAGCCAGCAGCGCCTGGCGCAGAAGCAGCGTGTCACCGATTACCGCGAAAAGACGCAGGACGAGACCGTAAAGGCCGCGATCGACGCATGGCTCGAGGCCTATGACTCCTTTGAAGCCTCCCTGCCCGCCTCCGAAGCCCTCGTGGCTGCCCTGGAGACGCAGAAGGATGAGGAAGCAGCCGCGATCCTGCGCTACAAGGATCAGCTCTCCAAGAAGACCTTCTGGATGTACGGCGGCGACGGCTGGGCCTACGATATCGGCTTCGGCGGACTTGACCACGTGGTCGCCAGCGGCGAAAACGTCAATGTGCTGATTGTCGACACGGAAGTCTACTCCAACACCGGCGGCCAGGCCTCCAAGGCGACACCGGTCGGCGCGGTGGCCCAGTTCACGGCGGCAGGCAAAAAGCAGCCCAAGAAAGATCTGGGCAGCATGCTGATGACCTACGGCAACGTCTACGTGGCCCAGGTCGCCATGGGCGCCGACTACAACCAGCTGCTGAAGGCGGTCCGCGAGGCCCAGGAATACGACGGCCCCAGCGTGATCATCGCCTACGCCCCCTGCCAGGAGCACGGCCTGCGCTGCGGCACAGACCGCGTGCAGGACGAGATGAAGAAGGCCGTAGACGCCGGGTACTGGTTCCTCTACCGGTACAACCCGGAGGCGACGCCCGCCTTCACCCTCGACTCCAAAGAGCCGGCTATCCCGTATCAGGAATTCCTGGACGGCGAAGTGCGCTACAGCTCACTGCGCAGGACCTTCCCGGCCAACGCGGACGCCCTGTTCGCGGAAGGCGCAAGACAGGCGCGGGAACGCTACGAGAAATACAGGAAAATGGACGAGCA
>CAMOKZ010000081.1 GCA_946618155.1 uncultured Lachnospiraceae bacterium
CGCGCCGCGCACCTCCTCATAGCCGGAGTTGCTCATATAGCCGTGGACGTCCATCGGGTTCTTCGTCTGCAGAATGTCGATGATCGCCTCGTTCACCGCTGCCGGCGCGGGCACGTTGGGGTTGCCCAGGCTGAAATCATAGACCTTGTCGGCGCCGTAGATGGCTGCCATTTTTCTGCCTTCTTCAAACATCGCGCGAATGACTGAGCTGTTCGCCACGAAGCCCTTCATTTTTTCTGAGATCATGTTCCTTCTCCTCCCGTCACTCGACGATCAGGTCCTCGCGGCGCATGACCGCGATGACATCATAGACATATTTCGCGCAGATCTCGTCGCTCTCCGCCTCCGTCATCACGCGGACAACGGGCTCGGTGCCGCTGGGACGCACCAGGATGCGGCCGTCGCTGCCAAGCTCCTGCCTGGCCTGCTCGATCGCAGCCTCCACGGCCGGATTGCTCATGGCAGCCTTCTTGTCGGAGACCTTCACGTTCCTTAAGAGCTGCGGGTAGATCCGGATCTCATCCGCCAGGTCCTCAAGGGTCCGCTTGGTCTCGATCACGGTCTCCATTACCATCAGGGAGGTCAGGATGCCGTCGCCGGTGGTCGCGTGCTTGCTGAAGATGATGTGGCCGGACTGTTCGCCGCCGAGGCAGTTGCCGTTGGCCATCATGTTCTCGCAGACATACTTGTCGCCCACCTGGGTCTGCTCGTAGGAGATCCCGACGCGGTCGAGGGCCTTGTAGAGGCCGATGTTGGACATGACCGTCGTCACGATGGTGTTGTTCGCGAGGCGGCCGGTATCCTTCAGGTACTTGCCGCAGATATACAGGATCCTGTCGCCGTCCACGACGCGGCCCTTGCCGTCCACCGCGATGCAGCGGTCGGCGTCGCCGTCATAGGCAAAGCCAAGATCCAGCTTGTTGTCGATCACGTGGCGCTGCAGGGCTTCGATGTGGGTGGAGCCGCAGCCGCGGTTGATGTTCGTGCCGTCAGGCTCGTTGTTGATCACGAAGGTCTGGGCGCCGAGGGCGTCAAACACGCTCTTCGCGATGGAGGAAGCGCTGCCGTTGGAGCAGTCCAGGCCGACGCGGAAATTCTTGAAGGAGCGCGTCGCGATGGAGATCAGGTAGCCGATGTAGCGGTTCCGGCCGGACACATAGTCCGTGGTGCGGCCGATCTGGTCGCCCGTCGCCAGCGGGATCTCCGGCGTCTTGCCGTCGATGTAGTCCTCGATCTGCTGCTCGATCTTGGCGTCGATCTTCTGGCCGGTCGCGCTGATGATCTTGATGCCATTATCATAGAAGGGATTGTGGCTGGCGGAGATCATGATGCCGCAGTCAAACCCGTCCAGGCGCACGCAGTACGCGACGCTCGGCGTCGTCGTCACGTGCAGAAGGTAGGCGTCCGCGCCGGAAGCTGTAAGCCCCGCGGAGAGCGCATCCTCGAACATGTAGCTCGAACGGCGCGTATCCTTGCCGATGACGATCCTTGCCTTGTGATTCTGTCCGTAATACCAGCCAAGATACCGCCCCACCAGAAACGCGTGGCGTACCGTCAGATCCTTGTTGGCCTCACCGCGGAAACCGTCTGTGCCGAAATACTTACCCATCGTCAGCCTCCCTTTCTTTTTTCTCAGTTTTATGCCTATATTTTATCTCTCACGCCGTGAGCGGTTACGTCTTACTGTTCCATCTTTGCAAGCTTCGCCGCCTGGTCGGCCGCGATGCACGCGTCGATGATCTCCTGCAGGTCGCCGTCCAGGATCCTCTCCAGCTTGTACAGGGTCAGGCCGATCCGGTGATCGGTCACCCGTCCCTGCGGGAAATTGTAGGTGCGGATCTTCTCCGAGCGGTCGCCCGTTCCCACCTGGCTGCGCCGCGCCTCCGCCTGGGCGTCGTGCGCTTTCTGCAGCTCCATGTCATAGAGCTTGGCGCGCAGCACCTTCAGCGCCTTGTCCTTGTTCTTCAGCTGGGACTTTTCGTCCTGGCAGGAGATCACGATCCCCGTCGGGATGTGGGTCAGGCGCACCGCCGAATCGGTGGTGTTGACGCACTGCCCGCCGTTTCCGGATGCCCGGAAAACATCGAAGCGGATGTCGTTCATGTCGATCTTGACGTCCACGTCCTCCGCCTCGGGCATGATCGCCACGGTGATCGTTGAGGTGTGGATCCTGCCGCCCGACTCGGTCTCGGGCACCCGCTGCACGCGGTGCACGCCGGACTCGTACTTGAGCATGGACCAGGCGCCCTGCCCGGTGATCATGAAGCTGACGAACTTCATGCCCCCGATGCCGATCTCCTCGGCGTCCATCGTCTCCACCTTCCAGCGGCGGCTCTCGGCGTAGTGCACATACATCCGGTAGATCTCCGCGGCAAAGAGCGCGGCCTCATCTCCGCCCGCGCCCGCCCGGATCTCGACGATAACGTTCTTGTCGTCGTTGGGATCCTTCGGCAGCAGCAGGACCTTCAGCTCCTTCTCGAGCCTGTCCCTGGCCTGCCTGGCGTCCGCCAGTTCCTCCCGGAGCATTTCCCGCATCTCGGGATCCGACTCCCCGTCCAGCATGGCCAGGCAGTCCTGCTCCGTCTCCCCGGCCTTTTTCCAGGCCCGGTAGGCGTCGGCGACCGGCGTCAGCTCGCTCTGCTCCTTCATCAGTTTCTGGAAACGGGCAGGATCGCTGGCCACGTCCGGTTCGCTGAGCATCCTCAGCACTTCCTCCAGCCGGGCCGGTATATCCTCCAGTTTTTCAAACATGCTGTTTCCTCCCCCGCACCACGCGCTCTTTTCCCGAAAGATCGCGCAGGATGCGGATCTGTGTAAATCCGTTTTCTCTCATGATATCCGCGACATCCCCGGCCTGGTCCCATCCCGTTTCCAGGAGGACATGTCCCCCCTCCGCAAGATAAGGCCCGCATTCCGAAAGGATGCGGCGGTAAAAAACAAGCCCGTCCTCCCCGCCGTCCAACGCGCCGCGCGGATCAAAGAGGCGCACCTCCTCCGCAAGGGTCTCGATCTCCTGCGTCCGGATGTAGGGGGGATTGGATACGATCATGTCAAATGGGCCGGCCGCGCCGGCAAACAGGTCTCCCTCGAAAAATTCGGCGCTGACGCCCAGCCGCTCCGCGTTTTCCTTCGCCACGGCCAGGGCCCGCGGGGAGATGTCCGTCCCCGTTCCCGTTATCCCCGGGCACAGGGCGATGAGGCTGAGCAGAATGCAGCCGGAGCCCGTGCAGAGGTCAAGCACGCGCATGCCGGAGGAAAGATTCTTCAGCGCCTCCTCGGCGAGGATCTCCGTATCCTGCCTCGGGACCAGGACGTCCCCGGTCACCTTAAAGGACAGACCCATAAATTCCTGCTCGCCCGTGATGTGCTGCACGGGGATGCGCTTTTCCCGCTTTGCCTGCGCCTCCCGGTAGGCCGCGAGGGCAGATTCCGGCATCTCCTCCTGCTTGTGCAGCAGCCAGAAGGTGCGGTCTATACCGCCTGCATACTGCAGCAGGACCCAGGCGTCGGTCTCCGGCTCCGGCACGCCCGCCTTTTCCAGCGCGCCCGCGCACGCCGCGAAGGCTTCCTGCCAGGTCACAGCGAAGAGAACGCGCTCTCCGGCACGCTCTTTTCCTTACCGGCGTCCTCTTCGTCCAGGACGTAATGGGCGCCGAAATTCTCGTTCAGGTATTTTTTCCAGTCAAACACGGCCTCCACGGAGGCAATGCCGACCTCGATCATCGAATCGTCCGGTTCCCTGGTGGTCAGGCCCTGCAGGGCAAGACCCGGCTTGCTCATCAGGTTGACGCAGACATTGTCATAGCGGCCGGCCAGGCGGATGAACTCGTAGGAGACGCCCGCGATCACCGGCACCAGGAGCAGCCTCACCACGATCCGGAGGACCGGGGAGCTTACCCGGATGAACATAAAGAAGATCACGCTGATCACCATGACGTAGAGCAGGAAGCTGGTGCCGCAGCGCTTGTGCTGGCGGGAGCTTTTCCTGACGTTCTCCACGTTCAGCTCCAGGCCGTGCTCGATGCAGTTGATGCATTTATGCTCGGCGCCGTGATACATGAAGGTCCTCTGGATCTCCTTCATTCTGGAGATCAGCAGGATATAGGCAAGGAAAATGCACATGCGGAGCACCGCCTCGGCCACGGAGATCAGCAGCTCCGACTGCGTCACCATCCGCAGTCCGCGGGAGAGCAGGTAGGGAAGCAGGATGAAGAGGCCCACAGAGACCACGATGGAAAACGCCACCGTAACGCCCATCAGCGCGCCCGAATCCTCCTTTTTCTCCTCCTGGCCGTGCGAGCTCAGATGCGCCCGCTCCGCTTCCGCATTCGCCTTCTGGTCAGCCAGGACCTTGTCGGCCTCGGCCTCTTTGCCCTTTGCGCGAAGTGCCTTCGCCTTTTTCTGCGCCTTCTTCTCTTCCCCGGCCAGGCGCTCCTCCAGCTCCTCGGCCGTCTCCTCCGCGAAGAAATCCGCGGAGTACATCAGCGAGGACATGCCCAGCACCAGCGAATCCACGAAGTTGAACACGCCGCGCAGGATGGGGATCTTCTGCACCGTCGCCGACGGGATGATGCTGTGATAGGTATCTTTCTTGACTACGATATCATGGTCCGCGGTCCGCACCGCCACGGCGTACTTGTCGCCGTTGCGCATCATGACGCCTTCCATGACGGCCTGGCCGCCGATGTTCGAGTATTTCATAACAGCCGCTCGCCTTCTTTCTCAATTCAATAAAAGGTTGAGATTTTTCAACCTCAACCCTTCATTCCCCCGATTATTTAGCTCCGATGCCGTACTTTCTGTTGAACTTATCGATACGTCCGCGGGCTGCCGCCGTCTTCTGCTGACCCGTGTAGAACGGATGGCATTTGGAGCAGACCTCGACGTGGATCTCTTTCTTGGTGGATCCGGTCACAAAAGTATTGCCGCAGTTGCAGGTAACGGTCGCCTGATAATAGTTCGGATGGATTCCCTCTTTCATATTTTTCACCTCTCCTGTCTGATTTGTGAACTGCTTACGGCCCCTCCGGCCGTCCATTTCCGGTCGATCCCGCCCGTCTTATCCTTCGCGGGGGGAAGCATTCCCGGACTATCCCTGCAAGTCCCTGCAGTTGATTGCGCAGCCGCTTTCGCGGGGTGGGAAAGCTGTCTGCACAAATGCGATAGTCATTTTACCATGGTCGAAACAAAAAAGCAACCCGTTTGTTGCTATTGTGTTACTATTCACGGTCCCGCCTTCGGCAGGATGAGCCGCACCGTGGCGACCCTGGTCCTGTCCACCTTCTCCGCCCGCAGGATGACGCCCTCGGGCGCTGTCACTCTCTCGCCCTGGGCGGGCAGCCGGTCGAGCAGGCCGATCAGGTAGCCGCCGATGGAATCATAGTCCTCGCAGCTGAGGGACAGCCCCAGCTCGTCGTTGATGTCGTCAAGCTTGACGGAGCCCTCGATGAGGAACTCCCCGGGCCCGGCCTTCCGGATCAGGTCCTCCTCGTCCTGGTCGTACTCATCGCGGATCTCGCCCACCAGTTCCTCGAGCAGGTCCTCCAGGGTCACCATGCCCACCGCGGCGCTGTAGTCGTCCAGCACGATGCTCAGGGGGATGGAATTCTCCCGCATCTCCATCATCAGCTCGGAGGTCTTCTTATTTTCATAGGTAAAATAGGGCTCGTACATAAAGTCCGCCGCCCGCTTTCCCTCCCTGTTTTCGGAGAGGAAAAAGTCCTTGATGTGGATGATGCCCACAATGTTGATCTTATCCTCCCGGTATACGGGGATGCGGGTATACTTTTCCTGCCGGAACACCTGCGTGATCTCGTCAACCCCGGCGTTCTCCTCCACGCAGACCATGTCCGCCCGGGGGACCATGACGTCCTTCGCCGTCGAGTCGCCGAAATCGAACACGTTGTAGATCATCTGCTGCTCTTCCCGCTCGATGACGCCCTCGCTGCGGCTGTCGCTGACGATGGTCCGAAGCTCCTTCTCCGTCATGGGCGCCGGCTCCTCATCCTTTCGGATGCCCATCGCCCGCAGGACCAGTCCCGAGAGTCCCTCGACGATCATGATCACCGGCCTGAGCACATGCATCAGGACCCAGATCGTCCGGGCGTCCCCGAGGGCGATCTCCTGGGCGCGCACGGAGGCTGCGGTCTTCGGCGTGATCTCGCCGAACACCAGGACCAGCAGGGTGATCACGCCGGTCACGATGCCCACGGCCCTGCTCCCGAAAAACCGGATGGCCAGCGTCGTGGCCAGGGACGAGGCGGAAATATTCACGATATTGTTCCCGACCAGGATGGCGCCCAGCATCCGCG
The DNA here is from genome assembly GCA_946618155.1 of uncultured Lachnospiraceae bacterium. GTDB lineage: Bacteria > Bacillota > Clostridia > Lachnospirales > Lachnospiraceae > CAMOKZ01. The sequence continues at coordinate 6,312 of CAMOKZ010000081.1, forward strand.
CCGGATCCTCCAGGACCTTCAGGAGCGTCTGCGCCCTCCGGTCTCCCTCGTCGGCAAGCATGCGGATGCGGACTTTGTTTACGGTGGTAAGCGCTGTCTCCGCCGATGAAAAGTAGGCGGAGCAAGCCAGCAGGATGGCGAGCACCGCCAGCTGCAGCCCATCTTTGCCTGTCAAGCCTGTATCTCCTTCCTATTCATCCTGCTCCAGGCCGAGCTGGTCGCCCGCCATGCGCAGGATATCCCGGATCTCGTCAAGGGGCATCTCCAGATAGGCGGAGAGCTCCTCCGCGCTGACCTTCCGGCCCAGATCCTTCTCCAGTTCGCGCGCTGCCCGGTCAAGGCCGGCCACCTTTTTCACCAGGCCCTGTCCCTTGGCCTCCAGCTCCCGCTGCTCCCCGGCAGCCGCTTCCATCGCCGCGCCGACCGCGGAAAGAACGATGCGCCGGTAGGCGGCAAGGCTCTCCTGGGGAGTAAGCTCCGCAAGGGCCGTCATCAGGGCAAGGTTTCCCTCCCCGACAAGATCCTCGGGAAGGGCGTCCGCGGCGTCGTACTGGGCCGCCATCTCGATGACCTCGGCCAGGTAACGCTGGGCAAGGACGCCTGCCGCCTGCTGGTCCCCCGCTGCCGCGCGGGTAAACAGAGCAAGCTCTTCGCCCTCGTCCGTCTCCCTGGCAAGGCCGCGGGCGCGGATCTCTTCCAGGTAGAGGGAGAGGCTGCCCGGCAGGCCTTCCTCGTCCTCCGCACCTTCTTCAGACGCTGCGCCCGCTTCGCCGGGAGCCGCTTCGCCGGCTTCTTCCCCGGCTCCGTCCTGAGCGCCGGCATAATCTGCCGCTTCTCCGTCTTCGGACGCTTCCTCGCCATCACCCGCACCGGCAGAATCTGCCGCGGCCTCACCCGCGGGCGCTGCCGCCGGGGTCCGGCCGGTGATCTTCACCTTCTGCTCCTCCAGATACTGGTAGATCAGCTCCATCTGGTCGGGCGTCAGGCCTGCGTGGGCAAAGAACCCGTCCACCTCGGAGAGGGTCAGCACGTACCCGTGGGCCTCGGCGATCTCCAGGATCTCATGCAGAAGCTGCCTGAATATGATCTTCTGTTCCATCCGTTTCCTCTTTTCTCTTATTCCATTGCCGCGAGGGCAGCCTCCAGCTGCTCATCCTCCGGCGTGTCCGGATCGTCCTCCGCCTCGATGTCGGGCGTGATTCCGGTTCCGTCTATGCTCGTCCCGCTGGGCGTGAAATAATTCTCCGCCGTCAGCTTCAGTCCCGACCCGTCCGGCAGGGAGAAGGTATGCTGCACGACGCCCTTCCCGTAGGTCGTCTTCCCGACGATCACCGCCTGTCCGCTGTCGCCGAGGGCGCCCGCGAGGATCTCCGAGGCCGACGCGCTGTTCTCATTGACCAGCACCGTCATGGGGATGTCCAGGCTCTCCTTGTCATCCGAGGAGAATTCCTCCCTGTCCCCGGCCTTATTCTCGGTATAGACGATCAGTCCCTCCGGCAGGAGCCTGTCCGCGATGCGGCAGACCGAGTCGAGATTGCCGCCGGGATTGTCCCGAAGGTCGATCACCAGGGAAGTCATGCCCTCGCCGAGGAGCGCTTCCAGGGCGTCCGTAAACTGGCCAACGGTCACGGAATCAAATTCCGCCAGATGCACGTACCCGGTCTTCGTTCCCTCGATCATCCGGTGGTCCACCGTCGGAATCTGCACCGTAGACAGGGTAAGCTCGGCCTCGATCTCTTCCTCCCCGCGCTTAAGCGTCAGGACAACGCCCTCCGCGGCCCCGCGGATGCGGGCGCGGATCTCGTCCAGGGTCTCTCCCTGCACGTCCTCCCCGTTCACACCGATGATGATATCGCCTTCCTGAACGCCGGCGCCGGCAGCGGGGCTGTCCGCATACACGGCGGCGATCACCGCGCCCTCGTCGGCCTGCATCAGCAGCACGCCGATGCCGACATAGGCGCCCTCGGTCCCCTGCAGCAGATCCTCCATCTCCTGCGGGGAGTAATAGGCGGCGTAGCGGTCGTCGAGGCCGGCCATCAGTCCCTTGAACAGCCCGTCCTCGATCTTCGCCTCATCCGGCTCGTACAGATAGACCTCATCGATGATGCGGCCGACCTCCCGGAGCTTGATCCGCGTGGACATATCCGTGAGCATGCTGCTCACGCCGCTGCCGCCCCCGATCGTGCCGTTAAAGACAAGGAGCACAGCCAGCGTAAAGATCGCGCAGAGCAGCACGCCGAACAGCATGCCGCGCAGGAACGCGCCGCGCCCGGTGCCCCTCTCCTCTTC
>CAMOKZ010000082.1 GCA_946618155.1 uncultured Lachnospiraceae bacterium
CCTCCGGCATGTTGATGTCGTAGGTCTGCCCCAGCAGCTGCTTGACCAGCTCCGGACCGCCCTCGCCCACCGCCATGGTGCCCAGCGCGCCGTAGCGCGTGTGGGAATCAGAGCCGAGGATCATGCCGCCTCCGCAGGCCAGCATCTCCCTTGCGAACTGATGGATGACGGCCTGATGCGGCGGGACATAGACGCCGCCGTAGCGCTTCGCGCAGCTTAAGCCGAACATGTGGTCATCCTCATTGATCGTGCCGCCCACCGCGCACAGGGAGTTGTGGCAGTTGGTCAGCACATAGGGGACCGGGAAGCGCTCCAGACCGGAGGCGCGGGCTGTCTGGATGATGCCCACGAAGGTGATGTCGTGAGAAGTCAGCTTGTCGAATTTGACCTTCAGCTTCTTCTCGTCGCCGGAAGTGTTGTGGGCCTGCAGCACGGACCAGGCGATCGTCTGCTTCGCGCCCTGTGCCGGGTCTGCCGTCATGCCTTTCGCCCCGAGGGCTGCCGCCGCCTCCGGGCCGTCCGGGATGACCGTCTGCCCGTCGAGGAGCCATACGCCGCCGTCATAGAGTATAATCATCGTCGTCCTCTCTTTCTTTTAAAAAACCGGGGCTGCCATTTTGACGGCCGCCCCGGTCACTCTTTGTCCGTTCCGGCTTCAGCCGGTCTTTAAGATAAACTTCTGCGCTTCCTTATCGCTGCTGACCATCTCGATCTGAGCGCCCAGGCTGCGCAGCTTCTCATCGAAGATCTCGTATCCGCGCTGGATAAACTTGATGTCGTCCACGATGGTGATGCCCTCAGCGGCAAGCCCCGCGATCACGAGGGCTGCGCCCGCGCGCAGGTCAAGCGCCTCCACGCGCGCACCGGTCAGTCTCTCAACGCCGGTGATGATGGCTGTATTGCCTTCCACCTTGGCGATGCCGCCCATGCGGGCAAGCTCGTCCAGGTATTTGAAGCGGTTCTCGAAAATGCTCTCCGTGACGATGCTCGTGCCATGTGCGATAGAGAGGGCAACGCCGATCTGCGGCTGCATGTCCGTCGGATAGCCGGGATAAGGCAGGGTCTTGACGTTGGTGCTGCTCAGGCGCCTTGCGGCCACCACGCGCACCGCGCTGTCAAACTCCTCCACCTCGCAGCCGATCTCCATCAGCTTGGAGGAGGTCGCCTCAAGGTGCTTGGGGATGACGTTCTTGACCATCACATCGCCGCGCGTCGCGGCAGCGGCAAACATGAAGGTGCCCGCCTCGATCTGGTCCGGGATGATGGAGTATTCCGTCGCGTGCAGCTTTTCCACGCCGCGGATGCGGATGACGTCCGTGCCGGCGCCGCGGATATTCGCGCCCATGCTGTTGAGGAAGTTCGCCACGTCGACGACATGCGGCTCACGCGCGCAGTTCTCGATGCTGGTGAAGCCCTCCGCCATGGATGCGGCAAGCATGATGTTGATGGTCGCACCTACGGAAACGGTATCCAGGAAGATATGCGCCCCGTGAAGATGTTCCGCCTCGGCAAAGATGGAGCCGTGCTTAAGCTCTACCTTCGCCCCCATGGCCCTGAAGCCCTTCAGATGAAGGTCGATGGGCCGGCTGCCGATATTGCAGCCGCCGGGGAGCGGGACTTCCGCCCTCTTGTATTTCCCGAGCAGGGCGCCGAGCAGATAATAAGAAGCCCGGATCTGCCGGATGTACTCATTTTCCACGCAGATGTCACTGATCTTCGAACCGTTGATCAGCACCGCGTGTCTGGTGATCCTTTCCACTCTGGCGCCGATCCCGTCGATCGCCGCGAGGAGCACGTTGATGTCTCTGACATCGGGCAGGTTTTCCACGAGTACGGTATCATCCGTCATGATGGAAGCGGCAAGGATGCCGAGCGCTGCGTTCTTCGCGCCGCTGATGTCGACTTCGCCTACCAGAGGATTGCCGCCTCTTATGATATATTGATCCATTGGTCACCTCTGTATTTATTTATACTCTGTTCCAGACCGCCGCCCTTCTCCCCCCGGCATGCGGTCCCCCCGGGAACACATAAACATCCCTTGTTGTGGATGCCATTACCTATTATAACATACTTTTAACAAATGTAAATAAAAATTCACAATTGCGAAAAGAAAGGCCGCCACTTGAACAAGTGGCGGCCCTGCACAATTCGATAAATACGCATCCTGCCGAAGGCAGCCGAACGATATTCTTTAGTCGGCCACGTACGGCATAAGGGACACGTGACGAGCCCTCTTGATGGCCGTGGTCAGCAGTCTCTGATGCTTGCAGCAGTTGCCCGTGATACGTCTCGGCAGGATCTTGCCGCGCTCGGAGACATATCTCTTCAGCTTATTGACATCCTTGTAATCGATCTCGTTGTTTTCCTTGCCGCAGAAAACGCAGACTTTCTTTCTCCTGCGTCCTTCTCTTCTTCTCATCGGGGAATCGCTTCTGTTTCTATCGAAAGCCATTGTGGTAACCTCCCATCCTTAATTAAATGGCAGCTCCTCGTCCAGTCCTTCCGGAATGTTCATAAATCCGTCGCCCGCGGCGTCGCCCGGGTCGGATGCTCCCGCGGGAGCCGGTGCCGGCGCTGATGCCGGCGCGCCGAAGGAAGTGCCGGCGCCATAGCCGGATTCCGATGCCGCTGCCTTACTTTCTGCAAACTCCTGGTCCTCCACGACGACGTCCGTCGTGTAGACCTTCTGGCCATCTCTGTTGGTGTAGCTTCCGGTCTGAATGCGGCCGGTCACCAGGACCTTTGTCCCCTTGTGCAGATACTTCTCAGCGAATTCCGCGCTCCTGCCGAACGCGACGCAGCCGATGAAATCGGCGCTCTGCTCGTTTCCGCTGCCGTCCCTTCTCGAGAACCTGCGGTCCACAGCCAGGGTGTATCTGGCGATGCGCTGGGCGTTCTCACCGGCGGAATAGCGGATATCGGGGTCTCTTGTCAGACGTCCCATTAAGATGACTTTATTCATAAGATCTCCTTCTCTATTTATGCATCCTGTCTAACGCACAAATATCTGATCACGTTGTCCATGATCCGGACCCTGCTTTCGATCTCGGCGGGACAAGTGGGCTCAGCCTCGAAGTGGATGAAGCTGAAGTACCCTTCATGCATCTTCTGGATCTCATAGGCGAGCTTTCTCTTTCCCCAGTCGTCGACATCCGTCACCGTGCCGCCGAAACGGGCGATGAGTTCCTTGACGTTCTCAAGGACAGCTGCCTTCTCCTCCTCTTCGAGTTTGGCGTTGACTACAACAGCCAGTTCATACTTGTTCATGCTTGCGCACCTCCTTATGGTCTTTGGCCCCCTCGCATGGAGAGAGCAAGGAATAATATATCACAGACCTATACTTTATCATACGGCCCCCGGTATTGCAAGCTGAAAAAATGCCAAAAAGATGTAAAAAAACGTAACATCGGAAGGGCAAAGATGATACAATACTCCTGCCCGACATACAGATAAATAGTATCTTTTTTGCCGCAGCGGAAAGGAAATGTCACCATGGTTCTTCTTCAGCAGATGATCGCGCTCCTTATCTTCATGATCACCGGATACGCCATGCGCCGGAAGGGCGTCTTCAGCCCGCAGACCAGCCGGGATATCTCCTGGCTCATCGTCAACGTGGCAAACCCCTGCCTGCTTCTGTCCGGCGTCTTCGCCTCGGAAAAACCGCTGACCGGCGCCGATATGCGCATTACCCTCCTGCTCTGTCTCTACGTCTACAGCATTCTGATCGCCGCATCCCTGGCGCTCCCCGTTCTCCTTCGCGTGCCGAAGGAGGAGCGCGGCGTCTGGCGCGTGATGACGGCCTTCTCCAACATCGGCTTTATGGGATTCCCCCTGCTGCAGGTCCTCTTCGGCCCGGAATCGCTGGTCTACGGCTCCATCTTTACCATCTTTTTTACCCTTCTGGTCTATACCTACGGCTCGGGCTGCCTTCGCAAGGACGTGCAGAAGGGCCCGGGCGCCTTTAAGTCGGCTGCGCGGACCCTTCTGCTCAATGTCGGAACGATATCGGGAATTCTGGCGCTGATCTTCGCCTTCAGAAAACCCCCGGTCCCGCTTTTTGTCACTTCCGTTGTCGACCGGCTCGGCGCTGTGCCTACATCCCTCTCCATGCTCGTGATCGGCGCCTCTCTGACCGAGATCCGGCTGCACGAGCTGTTCACGGATGTGCGCCTGCTCCTGTTCGCGGCGGCCAAACTCATCGTGATCCCGCTCGTCTCCCTGCTGGCGATCAGACCGCTGCTGCCGGACCAGCTGTTTCTCGGCGTCTCCATGATCATGCTGTCCACGCCGACCGCCTCCATGGTCGTCATGCTGGCACACCAGCACGACGCGGACTATGTCCTGGCCTCGCGGGGCGTCGCCCTGACCACCATCCTCTCCGTGGCGACCATGCCGCTGGTCTCATTTCTCATCGGCCTCTGAACTGCCTCTGCAGATCCTTCTCAGACCGTGATCGCGCCGAGCACCTCGCCGATCTTCCCCGGGATGAGCAGCTTCGCGAATTTATCCCTGGGCGTCGGCGATTTATTGATCACCACGATGTTCTCTCCGTTAAAGTAGTCGATCAGGCCCGCCGCCGGATAGACCGCGAGGGAAGTGCCGCCGATGATGAGCAGGTCCGCCTCGGCGATGCACCGGACCGATTCGCTCAAGATACTCTGGTCGAGCCCTTCCTCATAGAGGACCACATCGGGCTTGATCAGACCGCCGCAGGCGTCGCAGACCGGCTTTCCGGCCGCCGCCTTGATGTAGGGCGCGTCAAAGAATTTCCCGCACTTCATGCAGTAATTGCGCAGGACGCTCCCGTGCAGCTCCAGTACGTGCCGGCTGCCCGCTTTCTGGTGCAGGCCATCGATGTTCTGCGTAATGACAGCCGTCAGCTTTCCCTTTTCCTCCATCTCCGCAAGCTTCTTATGGGCCGCGTTCGGCTCCGCGTCCAGGCAGAGCATCTTGTCCTGGTAGAACCGGTAGAATTCCTCCGGTTTGCGCATGAAGAACGTATGGCTCAGAATGGTCTCGGGCGGATAGTCGTACTTCATATGGTACAGGCCGTCCACACTTCTGAAATCCGGTATCCCGCTCTCTGTCGAGACGCCGGCCCCGCCGAAGAACACGATCCGCCGGCTCTCATCCACAAGTTCCTGCAGTTTCTCGATCTTGCCGCGAAGCTCTTCCTCCATCAGAATCCCTCCTTTTCAGACTGCGTTATAGATCTGGGCAAGGGCGCCCTGTACGATCAGTCTCGTCGCGTCGTTGCCGGTGCACGTGGAAAGCGTGACGATCCGGTCGGCCGTGGTGAGCTGCATCCCGTGATTATCCACCGCGGAAGCGGACTGGCAGGTATTCAGGAAATTGCCGAACTCCTCCTCCGTGAACCTTGTCCTGTAGGGATCGCCCACCTTGGAGACGATGCTGCAGGAAAAGATCTTGTACTGATAGATGAAATCCTCCGTGAAGATCCAGAAATACGGGTTGGAATCGTAGGTCTCCTGGGTCTCGAATTTCTTCAGGGTGCCGAACATGGAGCCGTTCTTCATGTTGTGCCCGTAGATGATCGTATTCTGATCCGTGAAGAACCGGGAATTATCGCAGTTCAGGAAGATGCATCCCGCAAAATTGTCCACCCGCTCGAAGGTCCTGTGCAGGTAGTAGTCATTGTCCACCGCCTGGCAGATCGGGTAGGAGACATTCAGCGCGCCGATGCGGATCCAGCCGATCACTTCCTCATTGATCGCGTGCAGCTCGGCAAAATCCACCGGATTGCGCAGCATGGGCAGATTTCTGGTCTCCCCGTTCTCCATCACGTTCTTCCGGACCGCCCCCTCCAGCTTGGCGTTGAGGGTCTGCGGATCCTCCAGCTCAGACACATCAGTCAGGAGCCTGAGCACCTTTCCGGAGGCCGGATCCGTCTCGGTCTGCGCCTGCGTCTCCGGCTCCTGCGCGGGCGTGCTCACGTAGGAATCGTTCAGATTTGCGTACTCATCCGTTCCCTTCTTGTATTCCCGATAATAGCCGTACAGCATCCAGGCCGCATAGGCAAATACAGCCACGGCGGCGATCAGCACGATCGTCGAGATGACGGTGCCGACAGCAGATCCCCCTTTTCTTCTCCCTGCCATACCAGTTTCCTCCCCTGTTTTAATCCTGTAATAATTTCAGCGCCGGCCCCGCGGCGGGCCCCATTCCGGGCATTCTCGCGGGACCGGCGCCCGATCGAAGTGGTTCCGGTCTGTATTTTTGCTTACTCGCAGTTGCCGACGGTCCTCGGATAAGGAATGACGTCGCGGATGTTGCCGATGCCCGTCAGGTACATGACCAGGCGCTCGAAGCCGAGGCCGAAGCCGGCGTGGCGGCTGGTCCCGTACTTGCGCAGGTCGATGTAGTACTTGTATTCTTCCTCGCTCATGCCCAGCTCTTCGATCCTGGCCTTGAGCAGGTCATAGTTTTCCTCACGCTGGCTGCCGCCGATGATCTCGCCGATGCCCGGTACCAGGCAGTCCATGGCCGCCACGGTCTTTCCGTCCGGATCAAGCTTCATGTAGAACGCCTTGATCTCCTTCGGATAATGGGTGACGAAGACCGGTCTCTTGAAGACCTGCTCGGTCAGGTAGCGCTCGTGCTCGGTCTGCAGATCGCAGCCCCAGTATACCTTGTACTCGAACTTGTCGTTGTTCTTCTCCAGGATCTTGATCGCTTCCGTATAGGTAACGCGGCCGAAATCGGAATTCATGACATGGTTCAGGCGGTCCAGCAGGCCTTTGTCCACGAAGGAATTGAAGAAGTTCATCTCCTCGGGCGCGTTCTCCAGCACATACCGGAAGATGTACTTGAGCATGGCCTCAGCCAGCTCCATATCATCCTCGAGGTCCGCGAAGGAGATCTCCGGCTCGATCATCCAGAACTCGGCGGCATGCCGCGTCGTGTTGGAATTCTCGGCGCGGAAGGTGGGGCCGAAGGTGTAGACGTTTCGGAACGCCTGTGCGAAGGACTCTACGTCAAGCTGGCCGCTGACCGTCAGGTTCGTGGACTTGCCGAAGAAATCCTGAGAGAAATCGACCTGTCCGTCGTCCGTCATCGGCACATTGGCCATATCCAGCGTAGTCACGCGGAACATCTCGCCTGCGCCCTCCGCGTCACTTGCGGTGATCAGCGGCGTATGGACATAGACAAAGCCTCTCTCCTGGAAAAATCTGTGGATGGCGTAGGCCGCCAGGGAGCGGACGCGGAAGACCGCCTGGAAGGTATTCGTGCGCGGGCGAAGATGCGGCACCGTGCGCAGATATTCCATTGAATGGCGCTTCTTCTGCATGGGATAGTCGGGCGTAGACGCGCCTTCCACCGTCACCTCGGCCGCCTGGATCTCAAAGGGCTGCTTCGCCTGCGGCGTCGCCACCAGCGTGCCCCGCACGATCACAGCAGCGCCGACATTCAGCCTGCTGATCTGCGCGAAATTCTCCAGCTGGTCCCCGTACACGATCTGCAGCGTCTCAAAAAACGTGCCGTCGTGCAGAACGATAAAACCGAAGGTCTTGGAATCGCGGATGCTGCGCACCCAGCCGCCTACGGTCACTTCTTTCCCGAAAAACTCTTCCCTGTTCCTGTACAATTCCTTAACTGTAACAAATTCCATGGTGTTCTCCTTGCTCATCAGTCCGTAATATCGTCCGCGCCGGTCTGCATTGCGGCGCTGTCCTATATACTTTACTACAAAAACCCCTGTTTTACAACCAAGGGAAACACAACCGGGGGAAATGGGTTTGCCGCGGGTGCAATTATCTGGTATTGTACAGGTAGGAGCATTGCTTTGGTGATCTTTACACATTGCCGCCGCAAAGGAGTGCAGAAGAGATGAAGAAAGAGATATCCGGGGCCAGTACCCCTTCATACGAAGAAATCAGGACCGTGGAGATGTCAGAAACGGAACAGGTACACCTGATCACGCCCTCTGACCTCAACAGCTACGGCCGGCTTTTCGGCGGCCGTCTCATGCAGTGGATCGATGAAGTCGCCGGCATCGCCGCTATTCGTCACGCCGGCTGTCCCATCACCACAGCCGCAGTCGACAACCTGCAGTTTAAAGAGGGCGCCGGGGAAGGCGACCTGATCGTGCTGCGCGCATGGCTCACCTATGTCGGCAATACCTCAATGGAAGTGCGCGTAGACACCTATGTGGAGGATATGTCCGGCAAGCGCCGGGTGATCAACCGTGCCTACCTGGTCGAGGTCGCCGTAGACGAGGACGGTCAGCCCCTGCGGGTGCCCAGGCTGAAGCCCCATTCCCCCGAGCAGTATGCAGAGTGGGATAACGGTCTCCGGCGCCAGCAGCTGAGAAAGGAAAGAAGACAGGAAGGGTATTGACCTCTCCACCTTGAAATAGACGAAGTTCTGTGCTATATTTGAGCAAAGAAAAGGCACCACCAGCAAATGGTTGGTCCTAAACTATTGGACAGAAATAGCCGCCTAGTTTGTCAGACCGGGGCGGCTATTTCTGTGTATTCCTATTTTTCTCTATTCTCCCATCAGATATCTGATGAACTCCGCACCCGCCTCATACCGCTCGGATACGCTCGTGATCGCGCAGACCGCGTCGGCTT